>CALBPH010000071.1 GCA_937899365.1 uncultured Leptolyngbya sp. | reverse complement strand
TGAACTTGAGATGGTAAACTCTCACTCTATCTTATAGGAGAATGAAGATGGGCATCAGCAATTTTTCGAAGAGAGATAACTAAATGATCTATTGAAGCCTTAAATGATTTGGTGCCACCGTAGTTATTGACAACCTCCTTAAAGGTCCTAACAGAAAAAAGAGGAGGAACATGGTCTAAAATGGCCCGACCTAACATTACCACTGAAAAATATCGTGCGCTAATGTATGCAATATTAAGTTCGTTACACAGAGCAACTAACTTAGAAAAATCATAGTCGTTACTCTGAATGGAAGCAATTTCATCAATTCTCTTAGAATCTACAAAAGGTAAGCCTGTATCAGAATTGCCAAGGAGTTTAGCTAGCTCTTTTTGAATAAGCTCCTCAATATTAGGTGATGGTACTATCCCTCGGAACTCGCTTTGAGTAACCATTTGCCTTAACTAAAACGTAGTAGATATATTTGAATATTAAGTATATCCTGCAAATATTCGTATGGGCTGATAATTATAATTCTATTATGTTCAAGATCTTCGGAGCCTAACAGCTGTAGCTTTAAGGTACGTTCTTGGACGTAACTCATATCATTCCACCGATAACCTTCTGAGAACGCACCATGCTTAGGTTTTTTTGAAACAAGCAACTGCCGCCTAACTAGTCCCTGAGGCAGACAACGCCCCTGACCCTGCCGCCTAACCCTACGCAGGAGCGGACGGAATTTACAATCCTGGCATCTATGCAAAAGTGCTGACCGCCGCTCAGCTCAACGTTATGCGATAACAAAAGTATGAGTTTTCTGGAAGAATGCTGGAAAGAACGAGAAGAAGCCTCATATAAGGATATATTTGGCGATATTGGACCAAACATCTATCCATTATCAGCTCAAGTATTTAACCGCATGAATGCGGATACAATCGATCCTCGTTGGCTCACCCACGGTGTGTTTAGATGTCCGCCAACTACTGGGAGAAAAAGCTGGGCATACGTGACCTCTGGCATGTCAAACCCTTGGGAAAGTGAAACTCCAGAAGAATTTTCTGGTCTTGGAACAGAATTTCTGATGGAAACCTTAGAAGAAACGGAGTGGGCCATAGACGTAATGCACACACTGATGGCCTATAATCTCCTGCTCGCTGCGGGTAAAATGGGTAATTTTCCGTCCCTAAATTATGGGCATCGTGTCCCGCTAGCATTGTCAGAGTCGATAAAATCGATGATGTTTGTGTATCCACATGACTTCCCACACAACTTCTCAATTCAGTCGGGTCAGGTTGATTTAATACAGGTAGTAGGCATTACACCAACTGAATTAGAGTTTGCAAAAGAGGCTTCATCTGAAGAGCTTAAAATAAAAATAATAAATGCCACAGGCAACTTGCTTACTCAGAAGGATCGAGACAGTGTGGTGTAAATCATACCGTTAGAATAGTTGCGCCAGCACTCAACAATGCCGCAAGCATCAGGAAACTGTCACCTCAGCTTAATCCCCATATTTGTTTTAACCCCTGAAGTCTGTAATACGCTCTCTTGGGTTGATTTTTTTCATTCAACAACCCTCCAAAGGGCCAAAACGTATTCTTATCCGACAAATCCCACCAGGTAATTGCCTCAATGTCTGGCTTGCTATAGGCCAACGTAAAAATCTGCTCGCCCCAGTCCGCCTGAACTGTTTCAGACCAGGGGGCATGCCATAACCCACGGGCTTCACCAAGTAGAGAACTTTCATCAATGCCAGTCTTTGATGACGCTGACATTTCCGTAATGTGGATCGGTTTGCCAAAGATGGCAAACCGATCCAGCATCCGATCAATTTCAAACATATCCTGATCGGGATAGTAAAGCTGAAGACCAATAACTTCAAAGGGAATGTTAGCCCGCAGACAGGCTTTGACATACTGAAAAGGGCTCTGCACTGATGGCCCAAACAAAGCAACCTGTCGCGCCCATAGCCAACAACTATTCACCACCCGCTGCACGTTAGGATGACCCTCCCTAACAACATCACAGGCCATGCGGGTAAGGTCGAGAAACTGTTCACTATCGTAGTTTAATTCGTTACCCCAGGGCACTCCGTGGGCTTCATTGATCACGTCATAGTAGGGGATGCGGTTTTGATAGTGGCGAACAATCTCTAGAATCCGCTGACGCAAAGACTGCTTGACCCGATGGTAGGGTTGCCCGCGTATCCAACTGGGAACACCGATGTCGTGGAACCACACCAGGGGATGACCCTTGGGGGTAATGCCTGCACTTTCTAACCAGGTCACCTGTTGATCTACCCGGTCAAATCGAGGATTTCCCTGGTCCGTCTCAAAAGTTCTCCAGTAGAACGGTACCGTGGCGTAGTTGAACAAATCTGTAAAGTAGCGGTCGTAGTTGGGGCCTGATGAGGGATGGCCAAACGCATTGCAGCCAAATTTGAAACTTAGCCGGGGTTCGCCCCTGGCAATGCGCTGTCTGGCTCGGCTAAGGGCCAGGTGTTCCCCAGCCCAAAGGGCCTGGCTGAGGGCGGCATTCCACAATCGGACTCGCCCCGAGAGGGTATCGTGGTGCTCGGCTTGTTGGCATAGGTCCTGGGCGGCTGCCAGGGTTTGGGAAATTGTTGCGGAAAAGCGATAGCCCTGGGCTTGCCAGTGGAATAATGTGCGGGTGATGCGGGCAATGCGATCGCAAGCAAACACCCGATTTAACACCAGCGGAAAGTCCCCTGGCATAAAGCCTTGCCCCCGATTATCAGCATAGACTGTGACATCACCAAACCCATCTACCGGCAGCTGTAGGGCAATGGCGACGGGCCACTGTGGGGGGGCTTGAAACACCAGTAAACCATCTGCAACCGTCCGCTCAGGGTTGGGCAGCGGCTCATCCTCAAGCGTCAAAAAGTACAGTCTAGT
>CALBPH010000070.1 GCA_937899365.1 uncultured Leptolyngbya sp. | reverse complement strand
AAAATCACTTCAATACCGGCTCGATGCAGCGCTTTGACTAAATCTCTAAACTCATCCACTGGCCCCATGCTGTCTTGTCTGGAACTGTACTGTCGGTGGGGGGCAAAAAAGGCCACCGGGCTATAGCCCCAGTAGTTGGTTTTGCCCGATGGGGCATCGTTAGGGTCAAACTGTTGCACCGGCATTAGCTCTACTGCCGTAATCCCTAGCGATTTTAGGTATGGGATTTTTTCAATCAGGCCAGCGTAGGTGCCCCGTTTTTTATCGGCAACACCAGAATTAGGATGTTGGGTAAACCCGCCTACGTGCAGTTCGTAAATCACCGTGGCGGCATAGGGCGTTTTGGGATGACTATCGCCTTCCCAATCGTATTGCAGGGGGTCAACAACAACGCCGCGCAGGGCCTGGGCACAGCTGTCGGAGCTGTCAATGGCCGCCTGACGAGCATAGGTTTGCCAGCCGACAACGGCGCGGGCATAGGGATCGAGCAACACCTTATTAGGGTTAAACCATTGACCGTTGCCTGGATTGTAGGGACCGTCGACGCGGTACCCGTAGACCTGCCCAGCCCCCAACCCCATGACAAACACATGCCAGTAGTGAAATGTGTGGTGGATATCGGGGTCTAGCTGGACTACCAGATGGGGCTGAGGAGACTCTGGTGTTTCAAAGAGCAGCAGCTCTACTTTTCTGGCCCCCTGGGTATACAGACAAAAGTTAACGCCACCATCGCGGACCATGGCACCCAGGGGATAGCTATCACCGGGTTGCACAGCGATGGCAGTGGCGTTTGTTAATACCATGGCATTTTGAGACCTCCTATAGCATCTGTCAGGTAAGTCAATCCAACGGATGTCCCTGAAAGCCTGCAACGGCTAACCGGATGCGCAAATGTCCTAATGCATCAGCACATTTGCTATATAATTCAATCGGTTTTTGCCATGATTGGCCCAATGGCTAACGCTCTCCCTGATGTAGGAAGAGCGTTAGTGACGGATAGATCCCCTGGTGTACGGGCACCGGGCACGGCCCCTGCGGTACGGCGCCCTACAGCGTTCTCATGTCTAGCGGGCGACTTCCTCCATCGCTGCCGCTGATAGGGGAACAACCAGACCGTCACGATAGGCGGCAATGTAAAGCGCCTTGAGATCCTGAATCAGCGGATAGCGAGGATTAGCACCGGTACACTGGTCGTCAAAGGCTTGCTCGGCCATCAGATCCAGGTGTTCAAAGAATGTATGTTCATCCTCACTTAGCACCTCCCGTAGACTGCTGGGGATATCCACCTGTTGTTTAAGGGATTCAATGGCTTCGATTAACCGATCCACTTTCTCTTCATCGGTGGTGCCCCCTAGCTGGAGTGAATTTGCGATCGCAGCGTACCGCGGCTGCGCCTGGGGGTACTCATTCTGCGGAAAAATCGCCTGCTTAAACGGGGCATCCGTGGCATTGTAGCGAATCACATGGGAAATCATCAGGGCATTGGCCAGACCATGGGGCACATGGAACGTGGACCCCAGCTTGTGGGCCAGGGAGTGACAGATGCCGAGAAAGGCATTGGCAAAGGCCATGCCAGCGATGGTGGCAGCATAGTGGACTTTTTCGCGGGCTTCCGGGTCATTGGGACCATTTTGATAGGCCCGGGGGAGATATTTCACCAACAGCCCAATGGCTTCTAGGGCTAAGCCATCGGTAAACTCGGTGGCGAGTACGGAAACATAGGCCTCCAGGGCGTGGGTGAGGGCATCGATACCGCCATAGGCGGTCAGTCTTTTGGGCATGTGCCGCACCAGCTCTGGGTCAATGATGGCCATGGTGGGGGTGAGGGCATAGTCCGCCAGGGGATATTTAATACCCTCTCTGTCGTCGGTAACCACGGCAAAGGGCGTCACTTCAGACCCGGTGCCTGAGGTGGTGGGAATAGCGACCAGAATGGCTTTCTCTCCCAGGGGCGGCAGCGCATACACCCGTTTGCGAATATCCATAAACCGCATGGCCAATCCTTCAAACTCCACCTCAGGGTGCTCATACATCAGCCACATCACCTTGGCGGCGTCCATGGGGGACCCGCCACCCAGGGCAATAATCACATCGGGCTGGAAGGTGTTGATGACGGCTAGCCCCCGCTGCACCGCGTAGAGAGACGGGTCGGGCTCCACATCAATAAAGGTGTGGTGCTCAATGCCCAGGGTTTCTAGGGTGTCGGTAATCTCCTTGGTAAAGCCCATGTCAAACAGGGGGCGGTCGGTGACAATAAAGGCGCGCTTTTTGTGGGCGAGATCTCCAAGCGCTACTGGAATACACCCCGATTTGAAATAAACCTTGGGGGGCACGCGGAACCACAGCATGTTCTCTCGCCGTTCGGTCACCGTTTTGACATTGAGTAAATGGTGCACGCCGACATTTTCAGACACGGAGTTGCCGCCCCAGGTGCCGCAGCCCAGAGTGAAAGACGGGTCGAGCTTAAAGTTATACAGATCGCCAATGGCCCCCTGGGAAGACGGGGTATTGATTAACACCCGAGAGGTGGCCAGTTCATTTTCAAATTGAACGATGCGATCGCGATTGTCGGGGTGGGTATACAGCACCGACGTGTGCCCCCGTCCGGCAAAATTTACCAGCTGTTTTGCCTGCTCCACCCCCGTGGCAAAGTCCGACGCCCGGTACAGGGCCAAAATTAGCGAGAGCTTTTCATAGGAGAAGGGCTCTTCTACACCAATGGTGTCCACTTCCCCAATCAGCAGTTTGGTGCCCTCAGGTACTTTCAAGTCGGCCAGCTGCGCTAGCTGGATAATGGACTGTCCCACAATCTCCGCATTGAGACGTCCGTTCTTGAGCAAGAGTTGGGCCACCCGTGTCTGTTCGTCTGGGGTGAGAAAATAGGCTCCCCGCT
>CALBPH010000069.1 GCA_937899365.1 uncultured Leptolyngbya sp. | reverse complement strand
GATTAGAAAGATCTTATAAGACCATCGCAACTTACTAGGATGAAATTCGGATTAGCCCCCTGGGTTATTCCCCTAAGCCAGTAGCCTATGATGGAAAACCGCTTATTTGTTTTGTGCACCCATGGCCAAGTGGACCCTTAAAACAGAATTTACCTTTGACGCCGCCCATTTCATCAAAGACTATGCCGGGCCCTGTGGGCGTGTACACGGGCATACCTACCGAGTGCGCATGGAAGCAGCCGCCCCCAAACTCCACAGTTCTGAGTATTGTCCCCATGAGGTCATGGTGACGGATTTTCGCACCCTGCGCTGGGCCAAGCGGGATGTGGAAAAGGGCGGTCTCGATCACTGTTTACTCAATGACGTCATGCCCGACGGCTACGAAACAACGGCTGAAATGATTGCCAAGTTTATCTATGACAAAACCTGCAAAGACTTGCCCAAGGGCGTCACGCTAAAAGTCTGCGTGTCTGAAACCCCCGACTCCTGGGTTGAATACGAGGAAGACGCATGAATTTAACCAAATCCCGCACCTTAGACACGGCCCACCATCCCCAGGAAAATACCGGTCATACAGAAGCGGCACTACCCATTGTAGAAACCTTTCACTCAGTCCAGGGAGAAGGTCTCTGGACCGGAGCCAGCGCCTTTTTTATTCGCCTGGCCGGCTGTGATGTGGGCTGTCCCTGGTGCGATACAAAAATTTCTTGGAGCACCAAGCCCCATGCTCGGGTCGCCATTACCGATCTAGTGCGTCAGGCTCAATTAGCCCAGCCCTTTATGGTGGTCATTACCGGCGGTGAACCCCTAATGCACGACCTCAGCCCCCTGACCCGCTCCTTAAAACAGGCCGATTTACGGCTGCATCTAGAAACGTCCGGTGCCCATCCATTTAGCGGTCAGTTTGATTGGATATCCCTGTCTCCCAAACGGTTTAAGCCGCCCCAACCCGGCATCTATGAACGTGCCCATGAGCTCAAGGTGGTAATTGCCAATGACGAGGATTTAGTCTGGGCCGAAACCCAGGCAGCTCAGTTACCCACCACAACGGTTAAGCTACTCCAACCAGAATGGACCAGCGACCAAAGCCAGCAGCTAGTCTTTGACTATGTAAAACAGCATCCAGACTGGCGCATTAGCTTGCAAACCCATAAATTCTTAGGTGTCAGATAGGGGTCAGTTAGGCGATGAAAAAAGCGGTTGTTTTACTATCGGGGGGATTAGACTCTTCCACCGCAGCGGCCCAGGCCATTGCCGATGGGTATGACCTGAATGCCCTTTCGTTTCGCTACGGTCAGCGCCACGGACGAGAGCTGGTGGCCGCAAAAGTGATCGCCAGCCAGTTGGGTATTACCCAGCACTTTATTGTGGATGTGAATTTGTCCCAGTGGGGGGGCTCGTCCCTGACGGATGTGCAACAACCCCTACCCCAGGACGGAACAGCGTCAGGGGTGATTCCCTCCACCTATGTGCCAGGGCGCAATACGGTCTTTATTTCCCTGGCGCTGTCGCTGGCCGAAGCCCAGGAAGCTGAGGCGATTTACCTGGGCATCAATGCGGTGGACTATTCCGGCTATCCAGACTGTCGGCCTGAATATTTAGACACGTTTCAGAAGCTAGCCAGTCTGTCGTCCAAAGTGGGGGTAGAAGGGAAGCCCATTGAGCTAAAAGCACCGCTGGTGATGGATTCAAAGGTGGATATAGTCAGGCGAGCAGTGGCATTGAATGTGCCAATTCCCCAAACCTGGTCCTGCTATGCCGGTGGGGATACCCCCTGTGGAAAGTGTGATTCTTGCCGCATCCGCGACCAGGCATTAATTGAAGCAGGATATCCCCAATGGGCCAGCCACCCGTAGGTTGGTGTTGAGCCAGCAAAACCCTCTACCTATTGTTAAACGCCATTGAAACAGCGAAACCCAACATCGATCGTTAAAGCTTCACAGCCCATTAAGCAAAACCTAAGAGATGTCATCTCCTCGGACGTCAAGAAATGGGTCCGCGATCAAACCGACAAAATAACAAAATGTCGGTGTGTTGAGTTTCGCTGGCTCAACCCAACCTACAATGATGAATCCTGCATTATTTTTGCCATGACCGACTCCCCCACCCCACCCATACCCGTTAACGGCGGTGGCCAGGCTGGCACCGAGGCCACCAGGCAA
>CALBPH010000068.1 GCA_937899365.1 uncultured Leptolyngbya sp. | reverse complement strand
AGCACCGGTCGACCGTTAAGGCTCGATAAATTTCGCTGACGGCGGTGGTGAGAATGGTTTCTAATTCTAGGGATTCTCGAATCTGGCTAGAGAGGCGAAAAATGAGATCGTTTTGACGACTTTCCTTTAGCTGACGCTCATGGAGCAGCGCGTTGATCACACCCGCTGCCTGAAATGCCATTGTGGTCAGGAGCTTTAGGTCTTCGGCATTGTAGGGGGTGTTGGAGGAACGGCTAAGTGCGATCGCACCGACAATAGATTCCTTCCGTTTTAATGGCACACAGATAACGGCGGCGCGTTGTCCTCCCTTATGGCGCGGATCTGAGCAGATAGCATTGATAATTTCACCGCGTCCGCTTTGAACGATGGTGCCAATAATGTCCTCATCCAGGGAAATAGACGCCTGAAACGGTCCGCCCTCACCAAAGCTGGCAACATGTTCCAGCTTACTGGTGGTTTCTTTCAATAGTAATAGGACACCATGGCTTGAATTTAGCAGCTGTCGCGCTTCAGCTAAAACCAGGGAAGCCACCTCCTGGATATCGGGACTATCAATGATTTTTTCTGACAGATTAAAGAGAAGGGAAATTTCCTTATACTTACTGAGCAGTTCCTGGGCCAAATTACGCTTCTCAAATTCTCGATAGGCCAACTGAGAAATCAAGTTAGCGATGACCTCGGCTTTTTCATCTCCCTTGACCCATCCCAAAACGTCTTCATTCAGTGTGATCGCATAGCGATGGGGATGATCATCTGCTCGAGTGCCCAATATCAGCTGTCCCATAGCCGTTTCAATACAGGCCGTGGGAGCTGTAGCATTGACAACATCCTGAATCAGGGAATGTTCTTTTCTTAGAACTAATTTCTTTAAGTCAACACTCACCATCAGGGACACATTTCTGAATTACTGGCCGTTCGCATCCAGTTCTAGATTTCTAGAAACTACGTTTAGTTCCATAACTGAGCCATGGCCACAGGATCTAAACCTTCTCATGGTTCCCGCCACATCTACTGTCAGTAGCATGCGCTCAATATCTGCTAAGAACCACCGTTTTTTGTAAAAATTAATCACCTCCAGAGAGAAAAAGTTTTGTATTGAACGTACAGCTATTTTCGGGATGAATGGTTAATAATCCGGATCTAGGAGGTGCTTGTAACTAAGAATACTGATAGGACCCATGGCAATCTCAGTATTGGGTTCTAGATAAGCGGGGCAATTTAATCATGGGTGGTGCAATCGACGGGTGCAATAAAAGATAGATAAGGCTAAATAAACCGTTTAATGGCGTAAAATCCGAATCCCCAAATCCCAAATCTAAGCAACTCCATTAGATTAGATTGATCAGATATGGCTGGAGAAATGAAGAACTCTAAGAAATAAAATAATCAGCTCTAAGACTATTAGTCTATTGCTTAATCAGCTCTCAGATAGTGATGGATTTAATAGATGATTTCATTGTTATTAAAAATATGAACAACAGCAGATTTTTTGACGTCCGCGTTCTCATTTTTACTGAGGTTTTTCGTTCCAAATCTGGCGATCAATTTTCCATTCCCCTTGTTCTTTTTTCATGAGCCATAGCCCTCGAAATTTTATCTTGATCGCGGGGCTACCATCATGGGGATGGACGGTGACCATAGCAATGCCAACAACATAGCCAAAGTCTCCCATAATTTGAATCTCTTCTGCTGTCAGGGTGGGGTCAAGGTCTTTGTCAGCAATCTGTTGGGCAAAGCCTGCTGCGATATCGGCTTTGCCATAACGATCTGGAACATTGGGAGGCATCTGTAGCGCCGCCTCGGTAAACATGGCGGCATACGCGTCGGGGTTTTTAGCCCGCGCTCTTTGGGGATAGGTTTCTTCGAAGATTTTTTGAATGTGGCTGCGATCGTTATCTGACATGGTCAGCCCTGGATGATGTTTTTGGGGTGAATTTAGCTTTTGCTAACTGTATTGCACCAATGATAGGTCATGTAACCCTACCCGCCCCAGTGCCGTCCCTCACCTAGCCCTATAGCCAAGCCGTACCAGCTGTTCTCCCGCAATCTCATCACACATGGCAATTTCAGCTTCGGACAGATGCTCTTTCCAATCACCCACTGAGCCTGACCTGACATATTGTCCATCGCCTTTTTTCGCTACCCGTTTAATATCTGCCGCCGCGACAATAGCGCCCACCTGGGCTTCATCCCAACCCAAGTTTGCAAACTCAAACATCTGCTGCAAACTTCTTTCCGGATCGGCCTTAAGGGCTTCGTACCGCACCGCATGTACTCGTGACTGGAGGCTGGGTCGTTCCCTAATGATCTCGCCCCATTCCACACATTGCTTCCACTGACGAATTGCGCCAGCTGTCCCTATCTGTGCCCATCGTTCTCGCTTTGCCAGCGCATTGTAAGACACACACACATCTCGTCCATCCCGCAGCACCTCAATAATGCGAGCTTCTGGAAACCGGCACAAAATTTGCTCGGCATAGCGAATGTGCATCGGTGTCTTTTCTAAAACCGTTTGACCCGGTTTACCGTACCGTTTAAAGAAACGGTCAAACATCGCTGCAATCAATTCTTCTGCTTGGACCAACCCACGGTTAGTTTCTAGGACCTCAGCCCGAATTGCGCTGATTAGTAAGCTTAGCTCCTGATAGCTGACTAATCCATGCAGACCATGGCTATCAGGTCGATTTAAGATCTGATAGTCCCGTAAGATCCCTGGCCAAATGGTTGCAGGTTTAAAGCCAAACAGCAGGGGTTTTAAGCCATAGCGTCGCAAAATTCCTTTCCATGCCCGCAGTCGTTGCTGCCAGTCCCACCTTGGCAGCTCCACAAATGGCTCATACACCAGTCGATAAACATGGGTTTCCCTCGGTACCACCAAAACGTCTGGATGTTGAGCCAGCAGTGACGTTACCCACGAGGTTCCTGAGCGTGGGCAGCCGACAACAAATAGCTTGGGGCAGGGTGACAGTTGACCCATATCAATATGATTACCGATCGCTTGTGTACGCATATCACAATCAATAACAATAAGGTTAGTAAACGGCCTCCCTGGCCTCAAATTTTTCTTGGTGATGGAGAAAAATGTCCGTCTACCTTAGGGCGACGGAGTTGGAGGATGAGGGGTTCGTAATCGATGGCCGATACCGATTTCTGTATATACGTCAGTATTCAGTGCCGGGGCAGACGCGACCGGATAGATCAACTGGCTAAACTGAGCCGTACATTGGGCCAGCGTTCGGGTCTGATAGTGGGCCTGGGCATTATCCGCAATCGCTTGTAATGACGAGGGTTGAGCAAATTGGTGTAGGGATGACGTCACCACATAATGATGATTGGCCACAATGCCATCCTGCGTCCTTAACCCATGGCCGTTACAAATGGGGAGCAGTCCGTGGGAGCAGTAGGCGGCGTATACGGTAGATTTGGCTAAATTCTGGGGAAACCGTCGATAATCAAAGATCCCAGCCAGGGACTCGGCCATCAGCTGGCTGATCTCAGATGCTGATAAAAAGCCTGTTTTTACCACCTTTACATCCAGTCCTTGGCTGTCCCATTCAATTGGACGTCCCACATCGTAGAGGGTATCGATCTTGAGTAATTGGCAAACCCGGTTTATGGTCCGGGTGTTGTGGCGATAGACGCGGGTGCGATCGCTACTGCCAAATACAATCAACGACCGCTTCCGTTCAGATAGGGATGGCACTTGCCCCACTACCCCAATGGAGGAAAAGTTTGGCACGCAGTGGACGGGGGACTCGGTCCACCCGGCAAGGGTTTGCTGAAATGCAGCATTATTAGTCACCACCACATCGGCCACCTGGGCCAACCCACGAGACACCCGCCGCTGGACAACGTTAGGACAGCGAATTTGCTTATAGCGCAGTGTGGGTAGCTCATGAAACATCACCACAATCCGTAATCCTCTCTGTTTTAGGCTTTTTAGGGCATCGACCAGCCACATCGGCGTATCTAGTTTGCCCAGCAGGTACGGGTAATTACTGTATTGAAGAAAAATAGTTGATATATTTTCAGGCACTTGGTCCACTAGCCCTTGTGCCGTATGGTGATTGAGCCGATGGACGGCAAACTGATCTAGCATCGGCTGCAGTCGCGGGTTGGGTCTAAATACCAAGAAGTCTGAAAGAATCTGACTGTGGTCATGCAGCTGGTGGGCTAGTTGCAGGGCATAGTCACCGACACCATCCACGTCGGGAAAGAGTCGAGGCACTATTTGTAGAATTCGAGTGGGTTGAGCGGTCATGTCTGTATAAGTGCTTAATAAGTGCGTGTACGCAAGCTGAGGCGTAGTGAGGCGTTAGGTAGCCATCACCTCAGCCCCGCAAGGTATTTTTTAACTTGCTCCACCAGCAGCGGTGTTGAACGCTGGTTAAACAAGTTGCCAAAGAAGCCAGGAATCGTTGTGAGCTCCACGCCGTCCTTGGCCACTACCTGCCACCCCAGCTCTCGGCCAAAGTACCAATCCAAAATTTGAATATTTGCACGGAACAGTTTTACTGACCCTGCATAGGGCTGGGGGACGTAGTGTTCTGCCGCTAACTCGTTGGCTTTTTGTGCTCGAGCATAGCGATATTCGTAGGGAACTTTGGGCTGATTTGGTTGAGGGGGAGCGACAGTGGGAGAATCAGGACTAGAGACTTCCCCAGCTACCAAATTCTCGGGAGAACCCCCATTAGGACTGTTTGGACTGGCGTTGTTATC
>CALBPH010000067.1 GCA_937899365.1 uncultured Leptolyngbya sp. | reverse complement strand
GGCCTGACGTAAATCACATCTCTGGAGCTGTGCCTGATAGAGCTGCGTACCATGGCCTTGAATACCGTAGAGTTCAGCCCCATTGGCACTTACCCGATACATATGTGCTCGAGTCAGCGTTGCCCCTACCAAACTGGCCCGACGGAGCATCGTATTGCTAAGTTCAGCCTCAGTCAGATTGGCATCATAGAGCTCTGCTTCGGTCAGGTTTGCCCCTGCGAGGTTAGCTTGGGATAAGGTGGCCTGGTATAGCGTTGCTGACATCAAGACGGCATCTATCAGATTACCCCGCCTGAGTCTAGCGGCAGTTAAGTTGGCACTGGTTAATATGGCCCCACTCAGGTTGATGTCTGCCATTTGAGCATCAATTAGCTGTGCCCGTTCTAAATTGGCACCACTCAAATCTGCCCGACTCAGATTCACCCTAGAGAGATTTTCGCCACTCAGATTTGCACCTCGAAGCTTGACGTCAGCTCGGTTAAGCTGGCTTGCCGGTGCATACTGTCTTGGCAGGACTAATTCTGTTGGAAGTGCGACTGGGGTATCCCCCCATCCATCGGCCATAATGCCCGTTGATACTCTAAGGGAGCAGCCTGTAAAGCTACTTTTCTTTATAGGTAGATATTTTTTTATCTAAGTAATTTTGACCATAGATTGTGAGGTGCTGTCACCAAGGACAGACGTATCTTTATGCGAAATTTTTACATTGACTGTGGGGTATTTAACCTGAAAAACAAGGTGCTTTGATCGCTAAAGCGATTGTAATGAAAGAGCTTTGGCAATTTTTTAGTGTTCTGAAACGGCTCTGGTCAATTGAATGGGGTCTATGTAAATTCACAAAATCATATTTTTTAATAACACCGGCAGATTTCCCCAGACATTTCCTCAGGTTTTCCACATTCCACAGGTAGTTTTCCACAGGTTGTAACCACAGATAGACCCATGTATGGATCCTGTGGAAAACCTGGGGGTACGGGGATCATTTGTGTGGTGTAACTGTATGTGAAAAAAAGAAGGGTTTAACCCTTATGGGCTCGTAAGTCGAAAATCTTTCTAAGGAGAAATGTACGTGGTAAGAGCCATTGCTAATTTCTAATGCCTCCTGCACAATGAAGCTCCACTCAAGCGACCTAGTCAGTTTACTTTTGCTTTTTATGTGGTGCGGCCGCCAGATTGATTGGCAACTGTTAAGCAGAAAATGATGACTAGGCGTTAGTCTGTTGTGTTGATATCTTGTGGGAGCGTTAGGTTATATGACTCCAATGTCGATGCCAGTTACTGTCAGCCTTATGGTAGAAATTCCTGAAGATTTGTATGTGTCAATTCAGGATTATTTAGAAACCCATGAAATGTGGAGTCAAGAGCGGATGATGCAGGCTGCGCTTTCCCTCTTTCTGCTTCAAAATGGTGTGAATAAACCCCATGTCAATAGCCTTTATTTGGATAGCTTATTTGGCTGTGCGGCGTAGTGATAGGGGGCCAATTTAGTCGTGCATTTTCTGGTCTGAACAATCTCGATTTAGTGTCTGACCATCGGGCATAATTGTGCGGCATAAATGTGCACCGTCTAGGTCTTCGATGTGGATCTCAGCCCACCAAAGCTCTGCTTCGCTGAGGTCCGCATCCCACCAGTTTACTTCCCAGAGTTCGGCATTCCGTAGGTTAGCTCCTTGTAAGTTACTGCCCTGGAGATTGGCTCCTCTCAAGTTTGCGTATTGTAAGTCGGCAGCTCGTAAATCAGCCCCCTCGAGATTAGCTCCACTAAGATTTGCCTGGCGGAGGTTAGCCATGCTGAGGTTGCAGTGGTGCAGGTCTGCTTGGGGAAGTTCGATTTCAGCTAGGTTTGCATTTGAGGCTTCTAGACCTTGGAGAGAGCGGCCATCTCGGTGCAGTTCTTCTAGCGCCTGATACCGGGCATAGCTGACAGACATGTTGGCAGCCGCGGCCATATCAATCACTCGCCAAGCATCATAGTGACGCTGTGCCCGTCGCTCGGGCGCACCTTTGATATATAAGATGACGGCGATAACGGCGGCGATGGATTCGACATCGCTGAGCAGTGTACTGAGCACTTGCCAATGCTGCTCTTTAATCTGGGGGGCTAGCTCCTGTTGAATTTCGGGGGCCGCCGCTAGAACTTTAAGGGTGAGCAGGGCGATGATGGCTAGGGTTGCAACCAGCCATGTGGGCACTGATTGCATCCAGCGTTCAACTGGGTGGTCTGGGCGAGTTGCTCTCCATTTCATAGGGTGATTTTACAGGTTAAGCCTAAGGGGAGGACTCTTTTAGGTGAAGAAAGCTGGTACAAGCCGGGTGAATACGAAATCGCTCGATATTTTCCAGGTTGATGGTGGGTACTTCGTAGTGGCCCAGGTAGGCCCCAGCTAGGCTGGTGCGTCGGTTGGTGTGACGAGGGACCCAGGCTTTAAGAAAGCCAATTTTCCAGAGAATCTGTTTGAGTTCGATGTAGTCCATGTCCAAAATCCAGGCAGCGGCTCGCTCGACATCGTACTCACCGCAAACAATTGCTAGTAATAAGTAGTCCAGGTCTTCTTTGTCGTAGTGACTGCGTTTGCCACGGAAGACTTCACAGACGTCTAAGAGGTGCGGGTAGTGAAATCGATATTCTGAGGCAAGATCGCGAGTTTTTTGCTCGGAGTAGGATTCTTCTGCGGCTGCGATCGCAACCTCATCAATCCGTCGCCCCGCCAAAGAATACTCAATCCGCTCGGCGCAGAGCTTACAAAACTGTAGTAACTCTCGGGGGCGCAGCTGGGTGCGGTCAATAATATAGTCTAGGGTTTCTGTGCCACTAGACTTCATTTGAGCCACAAAGATTGACTGCCACAGCTTGTGGGCATCCAAGCGAGTTGCCTGGGGAAACGAATGAACAATGCGACGCCCAATTAGCTCAAGGAGTTCATTTCTACCCCAGCGAATGACCTCCACATCCTCGCGAATTTTCTGAGCGTCCTCATAAATCTGAGGAATGTTATCAAATAGCTCCTGCCGAATCGAAATATAGACCCGTAAATTCGGGCTGATGAGATTGAGCTTTTGAGTGGCTTGAAATAAGCCGGCAATAAAAAACTTGGCATCTTCAGAGTTGTCCCAGCCCTTATCTAGCTCATCGATCAGAATCTTGATCTTGGTATTTTTCAGGACGACTTGCAGACTAGGCAGCAGGGTTTTAATTTCATCTAGGCTATACAGTGCCTGTAGCCCGTGGCTACGAAGGCCCCCCACGTTAGAGCTCGTTTTTACCTGTTCAATACGTTTGAGATAATCAACCAGCGTGATAATCGAACTCGTCTGCTGAAATAGCTCTTGCTTGGCCACATAATCATAAATGTTTTTAGTGGCCCCCAGCAGTAGCCCTCGCTTAGTCTGAGCAATACGCTTAAAGACCAATGTATAGAGTAAATACTGCCAGGCCACCGAATAGGCACTTTGCTTGCGCCAAAACCCATCTTCCTCACTAGCCAGATGGTCTGACAAGAGTTCGTAGGAGTATTCCTCGGGGGAAAGCTCTAAGACCAGGTTGCCTTTGCGGGCTTCAGTGGTGGCAATGTACTTAAAAATAGCGCTTTTACCCGCACCTCGATTGCCTACCAAGATGGTCTTACGACCGCTGAGAAATTTTTGGTAGGTGGCGTTTGGATAAAAATAATCGGCTAAACCCAGATTAATATCCCGCTCAGCAGAGTCTGAGCCTAGATTCAGTTCCCTAATGTCTAGACGCATGGGACACGAGGACTAACGAATATTCTGCATTAGTTTATCGCGTCCTTGAAATTGACCATAGTGTTAGTGACTGATGTTAACCATACAAAAAAGACCGGTGGGTTGTTATGCCACCGGTCTATCGTTAACTCATTGTCAAATTTGACTCAAACAGCCTCTGCTGACTTAGATAACAGCGACTTCAAATTCCACAACCACATCGTTGAAGTCTCGGTCACCACCCCCGGCGATGTCTTCAATACCAAAGGTGTTAGTGCCAACCTGCTTAATATGGTCGATACCATCGCTGTTGGACCCTTGATAGCTGTAGAAGAGCTGATTCTGAACGCTGGCATCAATTGCGTTCACTTCCACAAAGATACCAAGGTAGCTGCCGTTGTTAATCACGGCATCGAAGGTATTCACCTGGTTATTCTGACCGGTGAGTTCTACATTTAGCTGGTTTGCTAAGACAGCTGCTTCATAGCCAACCTCTCCTGGGCGTATGGTTGCACCTGTGAGGTCATCAGTAATGATGCCACCATCAGCCGTGTCCGCAACATAGAAACCAACCGTACTATCCAACGCTGCTTCACGATAGACTGTGAACGTGATGTTGGATGTTCCTGTTAGACCGGTTAAGTCAATAGCTTCTGCATCATTGATCAACAGGTTATCTGAAGCGGCTTCATCTGTTATCGATGTTACCAGTTTTGTACCATTGTCAAATTCAAGGGACACCTCTGTTTCACTGATGGCTGTCAGTGTGGCGACACTCTTGACACCTTTTTCTACAATTTCAAACTGTAGAAATGTACCTGAAGCAATTTCACTCTCTGTGAGACTAAAGCTGGGGGCATAATCTACAGGCAGTACACCCTCTTCGAGAACAGAGAATTGTCCAACGACGATGGGATTATTACCGTTTGCATAAGTTTTGAAGATTGTTACATCACCAACACTCGTAATGTTGGAGACTGAAATATTCAAGTTGAG
>CALBPH010000066.1 GCA_937899365.1 uncultured Leptolyngbya sp. | reverse complement strand
TTCACGTCAGCGGCATGAAGATGAGTGATGGCAAGCCCTGCCCTAGCGATCATGATGGTATGGCATGTTTTACAGGCCCTCGCGGCACCTATATTTTGGTGCAAAATCACGAGCTCAGCCCAGGTGAAGACGATGGTTCTGGCTTTGTCGGTGGCACCGGTTTACAGGGAGCCTATGACAGATTTGACGGTGACGGTGGTCCCGGCGTAGGGGCAGGGGGCACGTCTACCATAATGCTAACCGCCAATGGCCAGGTTTTACGGGACTATGTGTCTCTCTCTGGAACAATTCGTAACTGCGCCGGTGGCCCTACGCCCTGGGGAAGCTGGATTAGCTGCGAAGAGAACACCAGCGTTCCCGCCGACCATCCAGCCATTACTCAAAAACACGGGTTTAACTTTGAAGTACCTGCCCGTAGTGGTTTGGTCACACCCGTTCCTTTAACTGAAATGGGTCGCTTTAACCATGAAGCCGTGGCTGTTGACCCAGCGACTGGCTATGTGTACGAGACTGAAGATCGGGGCGACAGCTGTATCTATCGCTATAAGCCCAACAAGCCCGGTGACCTGGAAAAAGGCGGTGAGCTAGAGGTGCTGACATTTGCAGATGGCGTCCAGGATACTCGGACCGGTGTCCTCTCGCAGCTAAACCAGCCGCGCAAAGTAACGTGGGTCAGCCTCAATGGCAACGGCGTCAACGTTAACCCCGATGAAGACACGCTTCGCTTTGACGCCCAAGAGCTAGGCGGTGCCATTGTTGCCCGTGGTGAAGGTGCCTGGGCCGGTAATGGCAAGATCTATTGGGTCTCCACTAGCGGTGGTGATGCTGGCCAGGGGCAGGTTTGGTGCTACGACGATGTCACTGAAACCGCCACACTGTTTGTTGAGTCTACGGACGAAGTGGAACTGGATAACCCTGACAATATCACGGTTGCTCCTGATGGCAGCCTCTACCTGTTTGAGGATGGTCGCGGTGACATTTTTGTTGTGGGAGTTACTCCCGACGGTGGTCTGTTCAAATTTGCTAAGAACATTACCCCTGGCTTTGAAGGCAGCGAATTTGCTGGCGGCTGTTTCTCTGCTGATGGCACCAAGATGTTCTTCAACATTCAGACCCCTGGTATTACCATCATGATGTACAGAAAGGATGGACAGCCCATCACTACTGTCTAGTCAGACTGCGTTCCCAAAGCATGCGGGTCTTGGAGGTATCTCCAGGACCTTTCTTATTTCTTGCTTGCTTAAGAAATTAGCCTGGTAGCTGGGCGACTAATTTTGGTGGTAATCGCTGGGGCTG
Source organism: uncultured Leptolyngbya sp. (assembly GCA_937899365.1). GTDB lineage: Bacteria > Cyanobacteriota > Cyanobacteriia > Phormidesmidales > Phormidesmidaceae > Leptothoe. The sequence continues at coordinate 3,422 of CALBPH010000066.1, read as the reverse complement.
CGGACTGGGTACTCTCAGCGCACTGCGGGGCAGTACTCGAAAGACCTCATCAATGCTGGTTACACCGGCAAAGACCTTTTCAATGGCGGCCTGGCGAAATGACATAAAGTCAGTTTCCCTCAGGTAGCGGTGCAGGTCGATGATGTTGCCACTGTGGATGATTTCTCGGATGGGTTCATCCACTTCCAACAGTTCAACAATGGCTTCCCGACCGAGATAGCCTGAGTCTAAACACTGACTACAGCCGCGCCCCCGGTGTAGCACAGGATTTTCATTGACTTGAGAAGGTAATAATCCTAGACGCTCAAGGTCAGTATCTGTGGCGGTGTAAGCCTCGGAACAGTGGGGACAGATGCGGCGCACCAGACGCTGGGCGACAACGCCTAAGAGCGCATCGCTCACAAGGCTAGGGTCTGGGCCAATATCTTGGAGACGGGGAATTGCCCCCACGGCATCGTTTGTGTGCAGGGTGGTGAACACCAGATGACCGGTCAGGGCCGCACGCACAGCTGTATCGGCGGTTTCATGATCGCGGATCTCGCCTAGCATAATGATGTCAGGATCCTGGCGGAGGATGGCCCGCAGACCGGCGGCAAAGGTCATGCCAGCGGCCTCATTTACCTGGGTTTGGGTAATGTGGGGCAGCACGTATTCCACCGGATCTTCAACGGTGACCACGTTGACATGTTCCTTGGCGATGGCCTGCAAACTGGTGTAGAGGGTGCTAGTTTTACCAGAGCCCGTGGGGCCAGTGAAGATAATTAACCCCTGGGGCTGTTCTAGCCAGGTTTTATAGGTGGGCAAGACCTTGGGTGAGAAGCCCAGTTTATCAATGGTGGAGAAAGGGTTTTTGCGGGGTAGCAAGCGAACAACAGCCTTTTCACCACAGACACAGGGTAGGGTGCTCACCCGCATATCCATGCCCAGGGCCTTGCCATCTCCAGACAGATACTCCTCACCAATACGGCCATCGTGGGGGCGGCGGCTATCGGCAATATCCATGCTAGCCATTACTTTAAGGGCAACAATTACCCGACGGCTAACCTCCAGGGGGAGTTTGGTGACATGGCGCAGCACCCCGTCAATGCGATAGCGAATTTGTAGTCCTTCGGTGGTGGGTTCCAGGTGAATGTCGCTGGCTCGATTTCTCAGGGCACTGGCAATGATGGTTTTAATCCGCTCGATCTGATCGTCTGCTTTGGAGAGAAATAGCTCGGTGGTTTCGCTAATGTCCTCTGCGTCATGGTTGCCGGTGAGGGGGTTAACCAGGGGGGCATCACCGATGCGGTTGAGATCAACGTGCCGGGTGTGGTGCCAGCAGCGATAGCTTTTTTCGGTGATGGGGAGGATTTTGACCTGGGTGAGGGTGCGATCGCAAATCGACTGCACCAGATCCGGCGTTAGCGCCACCGGGCTTCCCAGATAGTAGCAGTTACGCCACAGCAACAAAGGCACCACCGGCGGTAGCTCCTGCCCCTCGGGAAACAGTTGAAAAAAGCGCTGACACACCTCATCATCGAGCAGAGAAAGCGTCAGCATACCTTGCTCATCACGCAGCAGTTGCAGAGCTTGCTGACAGTTAATTTGGCCGCCCCTAAGCTGTTGCCACGCCGTCAAAAAATCAGAACAAAGAACCATAAAATGTCTGCCGGATGAATTCTGGATAAACGTTGTCTGTGTCAAATCGCCTGGGTTGCCCGACGTCCCTATATTTATTATTCCTTGTTTGGATAAAGAAGGGTTTAGAAGAGGTTAAGGACAACCGGGTTAACCCCAACACGTTTTGAGCCTGGGCCAGCTACAAAGACAACCAAGCTGATAAAATAAATGTTCTCTTAACCAATAAGGGTCTCTTTCGTGCAGTAGCTAACGGCTTGCCACAACAAATCAAACTTCATGAAAGTTATCAACCAGCGTAATCTAGTCCAGTAACCGATTACTTTAGATCGCATCACATTTAAAGTAATCGGCAATCTCTGGTTAACAGTATGAAAATGTTTTGTTAACCTGCCTCTGGAATAGTTCCGAAGGGGATTTCAAAGATCCAGAAAAGAGATAGAAACGACTGGGGTCACCTCTGCTGAGAAGTGCCTGGTTTTTTACTGTCAACAAGGATGTTGCTGACTACAGACGGTGAATCGATCTAAAAACAGGGCACTTTGCCAGGATTTTTTTAGCTTAGATCATGCCGACAATCAGCAACGCTAACAGATTTTATCTAATGTAATTCAGAGGTAAAGATGGTTACCTTAAAAGGGTTTGCTTCTCTACCAGCCGATACCTTCGCTGAAGGTCCTTCGTCTGGTAACGACAATGGGCGTGTCGATGCCGTTAATCGTATTCAACCAATCACTGGCAATGGTCGTAGCGGTCCCTTTGATGGGCAGCCAGTCCAGGGCTTTAGCGGCGTACAGTTTTCTCCCGATAGTGAGGGTGATACGTTTTGGTTTCTCTCTGACAACGGATTTGGTGGCGAAAGCAATAGTACTGACTATTTGCTAAGAATCTACCAGGCCGAGCCCAGCTTTAATGGTCAGGGCGTTGACGGCAGTGTTGAAATTCAAGGGTTTGTTAACCTCAGCGATCCCAATGGTCTGATTCCATTTGATATTCAAAATGGTGATTCATCGGAGCGGCTGCTAACGGGGACTGACTTTGATATTGAGTCCTTTGTGATTGATGATAATGGTGACATCTGGGTTGGAGAAGAGTTTGGCCCCTACCTGCTGCACTTTAATGGCGAAGGTGAGCTACTAGAGGCTCCCATTGCTACGCCCAATCCGGTTGAGCTAAACACACTCAATGGTCAAGAGCCTCTGGTGATTGGTCACCGGGGTGCCAGTGGTGATTTTCCAGAGCATACATTAGAGGCCTATCGAGCTGCGATCGCAGCTGGAGCTGACTTTATCGAACCCGACCTGGTCACCACATCTGACGGTGTTCTGATTGCGCGCCACGAACCCATCCTGGACGACACCACCAACGTCGCCGAGGTGTTTGGCCCTGAGCGCATGGCCACCAAGATGCTCGATGGAGCCGAAGTCACCGCCTACTTCGCCGAGGATTTCACCCTAGAAGAAATCAAGCAGCTGCGGGCGATCCAGTCCCGCGATTTTCGCGACCCCGCCTTTGATGGCCTGTTTGAGATTCCCACCCTTAAAGAAGTTATCGAGCTGGTGCAATCCGTTGAAGCAGAAACAGGGGTTAAAGTCGGCATCTATCCCGAGACCAAGCACCCCACCTTCTTTGACGACCAGGGTCTATCCCTAGAAGAGCCGCTGGTCCAGACACTAGTAGACACTGGCTTTACCGATCCTGAGCGCATCTTTATCCAGTCCTTTGAGATTGCGAACCTGCTAGATCTACAAGGTCTGTTGAGTGATGCCGGCATAGGCGACACTCCCCTGGTGCAGCTCTTTGGT
>CALBPH010000065.1 GCA_937899365.1 uncultured Leptolyngbya sp. | reverse complement strand
AGGGAAGTCAGCTCTGGCACGGGTCAAGGCTCGACTGAGCACGGAGCTACTCACTTTTGAGCCACACCCGGCACAGTGGAATGCAGGCGTCGGGTTTTCTTGGCGGGGAGCAGTACGAGCCTCCATGGCTGGGAACTGCTCAAACAGCGCCATAAAATTGCCATCGATTTTATGTTTCCAACGGCGAAACCAGACAGACTCTGCCGACCATCGCCCCCGCGAGGCAATGGCTCCCCCTGTCCCCAGGTCGATGATGTTGAGAAACTGACGCTGGGGCTTAAAGGGCCTGAGGCGCTGTTTCGCTAGGTAGCGGTGCAGGTTGTCATAGAGGGGCGGCCCCTGACGCACGGCAAACACCCCGGCCTTGGGTCGGGGGTGGTTTGCCATGGTGGCCACATCCCCCACGGCAAATACATTTTCATGGGACAGGGTTTGCAGCGTATCCCCCACTAAAATAAAGCCGTCTTTGTCCGTCGTCAGACCAGTGTGGGCCAGCCAAGGGGCCGCGATGGCATTGGTGACCCAAAAGGCGCGATCACAACTCACCCGCAGCCCCGACTCGCACAGAACCTGGACCGCGTTCGCCGCCATAGGCTCCACCGCACACACAGACTCTGATAGGTGGGTGTGGATGTTGCGATCGCGAAAAATCTTAGCCAGCTGCCGCTGGGTAGCGCGGCTACGCCCCGTCGCCAGCTGCGCCCGCCGATGAAACACATGGACCTCAGCCCTATTACCCACCAGCTGCTGTAGCCGTACCTGCATATTTAGGGCCAGCTCCACGCCCCCCACGCCACCACCTACAATCCCAACGGTGGCCGAGTCTGCGCCCTCTAGCCCTTGCAAATAGCTCCGCCAGGCCCGGAGTAAATTGGGTACTGGCTTTGCCGGAATGGCATGCTCTTTTGCCCCTGGCACCGACGCCGTCCCCGGCGTACTACCAATATCAATTGAAAGCGCGTCATACCGCATCGGGGGGTGGTGACGACATTGAATGACCTGCTGATCCGCATCCACAGCCACCACCTCATCCATAATCAATCGGCAGTTGGCAAACCGGGTCAGGGGTCGCAAATCGATGTGGGACTGGTCAAAATCATACAGCCCCGAAATGTGACAGGGCAGCATTCCCGAATAGGGAGTGTCTACCAAGTTGGTAATCAGCGTTAGACGCACCCCCGCTGGCACCCCCGCCATGCCAATTTTCCGCAGCACAATGGCGTGGGTATGGCCGCCACCGATTAAAAATAAGTCTGTATGGATCGAAGTTGCGGCCTGCATGGCTTGCTGTCTGGGCTGGTTATTAGGCAAAAAAACAGAGGGAAACGGAGACGAGCAACGCTCAATAAAATCAACCGCGCCCATTACAGATAGCAGAAAAAATGGGGTGATGCGTGAATTTTTCCTGAGGACCTAGCCTAAACATTATCGGGCCGCCCCATAGCCAATCGGGCCTAACCTGCCATCAGCACCTGAAAACGCGGATCGGTCCTCAGGGCATCAAACGCCGTCTCCCTCAGGGCCATTTCAATCCACTGTGTGGGGTTTAGGGCCACGGCCTTTTGTAGGGCCAGCAGGGCAAAGTCATCCGCCTGCATTTGGGCATGGCAATAGGCCTTGAGGTACCAGGCCAAATCTAGATCCATTTTGAGAGCCACGGCCTGATTAAAGTTTGCGATCGCAGGCTGAAAGTCCCCCAGCAGCATCAGCGCTAACCCACGCCTGACCCAGGCCTCGTAATAATCGGCCTGGAGTTCAATCGCTTTGCAATAACATGCGATCGCATTTGCCGACCGCCCTTGCTCATCAAAGGCAATTCCCTGTTGATACCACTGGTCCGGATCTTGCAACTGCTCATTCATCGCTCACCCTGCCCCAGACAACACCAGCCGCCAAGATAACCCCAAACCGCCACTTCTTTTATTACAACCACCAAAAAATAACGTTGTGTTTACTTTAGAGAAGTTATAGGCAATTTAAAGAAATTGATGTACATTATCGGGCAATGTCGCAACCAGTGCCATAGCGAATCATCGGCTCCCCTAACCATCGTCGCAGCAAACTTCAAGCAAGAATCTAAAGGATCTAGATTAGACTGCGCTTGGTCCCATATCCCCTGACCGCTGCTATGGGCTTGGGAAACGTTTAAAAACCATCCCCCATTTTTCTGCCTTTACTAGACACTAGATATATGAATCCGAGTTCTGTTAAATCCACATCTATCAAAGGGTTTACCCAGGCTCTTAGGGGTTACTTGAAACGGGTTGTGCAGCCCCGGCGGCGGCGTTCAAGTATCTATGCCAGATTGTTGCTGTTGGGGGGGCTGTCCCTGTGGACAATCACAGGTTTGGTGTTGCCCGCCCAACGCAGGTCGGCAAAGGCAGCCGAGGTTGAGCTAGCTAGAGCCACCAATCCCTGGAGTTTTGCCTCGTTTCCAGTGGAAAATTTCCAAGCCTACACCTCTCCCTTTGGCTATCGTCAGTCACCCTACGGTGGTGAGCAATTTCACTACGGATTAGACATTGCCGCTCCCCTAGGCAGCTATATCCGCAACTGGTGGGAAGGTGAGGTTGTCGAAATTTCAGATGACAGCGCCTGTGGCACCTCCGTCGTGATCGAATCAGGCGACTGGCTTCATATCTATTGTCACATGCAAGGCTACGTCACCTATGAAGGCGGCAGACGGGTAATGGTTGACCCAGAGGGCAACATTCGTATTCGAGAAGGGGCCAGCATTGGCACCGGGCAACCCATCGGTCGGGTAGGCATGACCGGGCGCACCACCGGGCCTCATCTACACTGGGGTCTAAAATTTGAAAGCAGCTGGGTAGATCCCGCCATGGTGATGCGGGCAATGTATGACGACCAGCAGGCAATTAGATAAATCAAGTAAATCCTGCAAATCTTCTACAGCGGACGCCCAGATCCGATGCCCCTCTCCCTGTGGGTGCGATCTCTCTTCAGTCTTTATGATCTGCAGCACAATCTATCGACCAGTCAAAATGCTATCGTCTACCTAAAGCCATCTTTGCGAGTGGCTGGGTACATTACAGCTGTACCCCTGTTCGACAACCTCCTAACTACCTATGACTGCTCCAATGTCTGAAGCTGAAAACACTCGCGCTGTTCTTCGTTCGCAAGAGCCAGAATCACAGTACGAACTTCCTTGGAACCGTGAAGGCGAGTTCGAAATAGAGGCACTTATCGTCAGTCAAAGTAAAAGTGACTTACTCGTTAAAGTCCAAACTGACCGCGGCGAAAATCATCTGACTATTTCAGGATTCCTGCCCGGTCGGGTTTCAGGCCAACGCTGGCGTCTAGAGTGCGTACGCTCATCCGGCAGCATTGAGCTACTGGATGGTGAACCTCTCCAATAGCCGCACAGTCAGCCTGGGGGAGACTTTGGGACCTAGTAGAAGATTTTAGGGCCTCAATTTGCCTCAAATTTTTTATTCCCTAAAGCAACATTGCCCTGCCAAAGGCAAGGGCAATGTCATCTGTGAGAATGTTGGCTATAGCTTAGCCACAGTCCACTGGCACGACTACTGATTAGTGGAAGGTATATTTATATACTCACTAACGATGCCACGAAACTCTTCACCGTCGATGGTTTCTCTCTCCACTAGCCGGTCCACCAAGCGATCTAACAGCGAGCGGTTGTTTTTTAGCATTGAGCGGGCCTGGTTATAGGCGGTCATGGCAATCTCTCGCACACGGTTATCGATCTTTGCCGCCATCTCTTCAGAATATTCCGAACGCTGCATCAGATCGCTACGACCGAGGAAAACAGCACTGCTAGGTGCCTCCATCGCAAACGCTCCCAGCTCGGACATACCAAAGCGGGTGATCATCTGACGGGCAATATTGGTTACCTGCTGAATATCATTAGCCGCGCCCTGGGTGACTTCATCCGAGCCAAACACAATTTCTTCGGCAGCCCGCCCCCCCAGCGCCATGGTGGTCCGGTCAATCAGTACAGAATAGGAGATCAACCCGTCGTCCACCCGATCTTCCTTGGGCAGGTAGCTGGCAAATCCGCCTATACCGCCGGAACGGGGAATGATGGTCACCTTGGCCAACGGGTCCGAATGCTTCAGCATGGTACTCACCAGAGCATGACCCACTTCGTGATATGCAATCAACCGTTTTTTCTTGGTATCTAGCAGCGGGGTCAGAGTGAGGCCAATAGTTAGACGATCAATGGCATCGTCAATTTCTTCCATGGTGACGGAATCTTTGCGACGACGAGCGGTTAAGATTGCAGCCTCATTTAGCAGATTCGCTAGCTGGGCACCAGAAAAGCCTGGAGTCCGACGGGCAATGGCATCAAGATTCACATCATCGGCTATTTTTTTGTCCCGCGCATGGACATCTAAAATACCAAGGCGGCCTTTGTAGCTGGGTAGGTCGACGGTAATTTGGCGGTCAAATCGTCCCGGTCGCAACAGGGCTGCATCTAACACGTCGGGGCGGTTAGTTGCGGCGATCACAATGATGCCACCGTTCCCCTCAAAGCCATCCATCTCGGTCAGTAGCTGGTTCAGGGTCTGCTCTCGTTCGTCATTGCCACCACCAATGCCAGCACCTCGTTGACGACCCACCGCGTCAATTTCATCAATAAAGACAATACAGGGGGAGTTTTCCTTAGCCTTTTTAACCAGGTCGCGAACGCGGGAAGCCCCTACACCGACAAACATTTCAACAAATTCAGAGCCTG
>CALBPH010000064.1 GCA_937899365.1 uncultured Leptolyngbya sp. | reverse complement strand
AGAGCTGGTTTCGCTGTACCGGTTCCTTTGCCCCTGCTGCAACAGCTCTTAAAACGATAGGAATGATCTTATCGAGCATCATCTACATCCGCTAACCAGCAAAAAAGGTTCCTAGAGAGCCCCTCAGCCATTCATTATGCAAATCAACTTCCCGATTGGCAGGCATATCGGTAGAAAATCTAGATTCTATTAAGGTTAGACGCGTATTCAGACGTGTTGCTCGCATTTACCCTATGACTTTAGCTATAGCGTTTACTACAAGAATCATCATGTGGTGCAATTGCCTAGAACGCTTATGCATAACTCTCCACCTACCAGAGATATATGCTGAGTAGTGATATCCCTGAGACTCTGAGGACTATGAAATCCTTACGTTTATGTATCGTTGCGGCTACGATAACAAGCTTGCTGGTCAGTTCCCACACTCGTGTATTGGCCCAGGCTGCCACGGACCTCCAGGCAGGAGCCCTACTGCAAACGGCGGAACGTCTAGAGCGTGACAGCGATGACATAGACGCCATAACAATGGCTTATGAACAAGCGTTGGCGGCCTATGATGAGCTGGGTGATACGGATACAAGCCTGGAACTTTTAGATACGCTGTACGCGATTAATAATTCTGCCTGTCGAGATGATGAAGCAAACCGGTGGGCAAGTCAGGCGGTGGACCGATTTACGCTACCCCAGCGTGATTTTGACCTAAGTGACAAACTGTATGTGTATAAGCGCTGGGTCAATGTGTTGGGGGATAGTTACCGTAGAAAGGGGCAGTCGGCACAGGCGCTGGAGGTCTATACAGCAGCCCTTGAGAACTTGGCTACGATGCCGCCCTCTGTGGACCGAGATTGGCCATTTGATATGGAAGCGGAATTTTTGCGATCGCAGCTGGCCCTCCAACCTAGCGACAGCTATGACGCCACCGTTACCCTGCAACGGCTCGTGGCCGTCCGTCAGCGGGCTGGAGTAATCGAGGAGATCAACGGGCTGCTGTCAGATGCCATTTTTCTCAATAACAGGCTCAACGCCAGCTCCGTTGCCTCGGCTGCTGAACTTTTTCAACGGGTCTTAGACCTGAGCCGTCTAAACAACTATCCCTCGGGAGAAGTTCAGGCCATCACCCTGCTGAGTAAACAGGCCCTAGCCGCGAGCAACTACGACCAAGCCATTAGTTATGGCAACCTGGTTTTAAGGAGATTTAGCCAGCTGGATGGGGTGGAACCCTGGCTGGCAAATGCCCGCTATGTCTTAGCCGAAACTGAACAAATCCTTGGTAACGATACCGAAGCCATCAAGCATTACTCAGCGCTGCTCATCCTCATAGATAGTGGGCCTGACTTTTTTATCCCAGTCAGCAAATATGATGTCGTCTCCAATCTCATCAGCCTTTATGAGCGCATCGGTGACATGGCCCAGGCCAATGAGTTGGCCACAGACTATGACGATTTACTGAGTGGTGTTTTTCCACCCGCTACCGGTTCTCGCCTGCTGCTTAGACCGTTGCCGGGTCTAAGTAGTTCTCGCCTATCCTTACGCGGTCTTTGCCTTGACAATACTCCAGTGCGCCTGACTCCCATCCCCAACGTGCCTTTACCGTCTGCACCCCCAGCCCCCTCGCCAATCTTTCCCAATAGCCCATAGGTGGCCAAATGGCGGTTTTAAGGGTTTAGACCCCATGCTGTAATGTTTGGGAAACCCCGACACCCACAACCGATGCCCCCCGGTGACCTACGACCAGACCGCTTTCTCTATTTGCTGCTGACAGTGGTGCTGATCGTGCTGCTGTTCAACCTGCATTTATGGGTAATCACCACGGGACCTGAGGGGGTGATCGCCGACATCAGCCGCGATATGTTGGCCCAGCAAAACTTTATGCACCCCCGCCTGCTGGGGGTAAACGACTTTAGCCAGCTGCCCATTCCCCTATGGCTGACCAGCCTAGGGATGAAACTTTGGGGCATCAATACGTTTGGGGCGCGCTTTTTTATTCAGATCAGCATTATTGCTCAGGTGGTACTGACCTACCGCATTGCCAGACGGCTGTTTGGCTCACTTCAGATTGGGCTATTTGCGGGGCTGATCTATCTTTCCTGTCCCCTGGTTTTAGCCTGTAGTCGCTACCTGTCCGCCGATGTATTTCTGGCCACCTTTGAGCTAGCCGCCATCTACTGTATTTTGCTCTATCACCTAGAGAAGTGGCCCGCTGCCCTCTATGGTTTGGCGGTTTCCCTGGCTGGGGGGCTGCTGTGTGGCGGTGTGCGGGGGCTGGTTTTGCCCCTGTTCGTGGGGGCCTATGTGCTGATTTTTGGCCCTCGCAACTATTGGATCCACTGGCGGCATGGCCTGGTCGCTTTGGTTATGGGGCTGGGACTGACCGGGTTTTGGTTTGTCCATGCGAGTAACCATCTGCCCGACTTTTGGGCCTTTACCCGTGAAACGTTTTGGCGGGGAACCTTCCTGAGCGCTCCCCGGCACCCTCGCTGGCAATATGGGGTGAGTTTTATGGCTGGTAGCTTGCCCTGGTGGATAGTGGTCGCCCCTAACCTGGCGGGGCCGCTGTGGCAAA
>CALBPH010000063.1 GCA_937899365.1 uncultured Leptolyngbya sp. | reverse complement strand
GTTTTATTTGGAGGCGTTGCTGATCCTCGGAATGATTTTATCTGTAGGGTGCTGTCCTACGGCATATTTAACGGATCGGTTCATCTTCTAAATCAGCAACGGCTATTTGGAAATTATCTGGAGGATAGGCATGGTCATCAAGACTGTGGGGGAATGCCCACCCAGGACGGGGAGCAAGAATCCTGCATACTATATGTATAGGAGTCGAATAACGCTGACTCACTCTTAGTTCACCTCATTTCAAAACTCGATTGCCCATGAATGTTTTAGGTAATTTGCTATCGCGGGCCTTGGCTGTTCCAGTCATGGTAGGACCGCGTAAACATCAGGGTATTGAGTTAAAGTCTTTACCCGAAAGGGATACAATGCGTCAGTCCGGGCGCATTGTGGCTACGGTGCTGAAGGAAATTTCTGCATTGGTACAACCGGGTATGACGACGGCAGATTTGGATGACCATGCGGAGCGTCGCATCCGAGAGATGGGGGCAACGCCCAGTTTTAAGGGCTACCATGGGTTTCCAGGATCGATTTGTGCGAGCATCAACGATGAGGTGGTGCATGGCATTCCCCGAAAGCGCAAGGTGATTAAGGCTGGGGACTTGCTAAAGGTAGACACCGGGGCCTACTACGAAGGGTTTCATGGTGATTCGTGCATTACCATTGCGGTTGGTAAGGTTAATGCTAAAGCTCAAAAGCTGATGGATGCGGCGGAGTCGGCACTCTATGCTGGTATAGCCCAGGCACTTCCAGGAAAAACCCTGCTGGATATTGCCGGAGCCATTGAAGACAGCATTCAGGCCAGTGGCTACACGGTGGTGGAGGAGTTTACAGGCCATGGTGTTGGTCGCAACCTGCACGAACCTCCGTCTGTATTTAATTTTCGGACTAAAGAGCTGCCTAATGTAACCCTAAAGCCGGGTATGGCGCTGGCCATTGAGCCGATCGTTAATGAAGGTTCTAAGGTGACACGAACTCTCAGGGATCGGTGGACGGTGGTTACGTGCGATCGCAAACTTTCTGCCCAGTTTGAACACACAGTGCTCATTACCGAAGACGGCCAGGAAATTCTGACTGATCGCTCACAGGTCTAGTCAACTTTAGTCAACGGAGTGCGACGGCTTAAACTACTTCTCGAGTTTGCTCAGGTCTAAGCAAGCATCCTTGTCATAAGCCACATCAATGTCGATGGTGTACGCCTGATAAGAATTTTCATCAGGGAATTCTGTGTAGTCCTTGATTTTAGTGAGCGCAACATTGTTGAGAACGTCATAGCCTGAGCTACGTAGAAGGGTGGGTTCCATTGCCAGCTCACCATCACGAGCCACAATCACCCCCATGACCCCCTTAGCTGGCAATGGATCAAGGCAGCTACGCAACTGCCGCGGACCGTTATCATCCTCAACCGTTAGCGGATAGCTAATATTTAAAGGTATTTCCAGCTCTTTAGAGGCCGATACCTGTGGTCCCAACTGCTCTAATTCAGCAAGCCATTGCCGTTTAGATTCCTCTAAATCTTCATCCGTTGTCTGCAATGGGCTGTGGTCAAAAAGAGCAAGAAAATCCCGCAATAGCTTGGGAACAGCTCGATCTTGTACCCCTTCCTTTAAAGCAATCAAGGTAGGTGGCGCCGCCGTTTCAGACGATGGGGTCACCTCAACGGGGGTGGAGCCACCATTATCACTCCCAGCAGTCTGCTCAGCTGGACTACCACCGCTGCTAGGCGGTAGTGGCGGCAGTCCACCAGCAGGAGCAGAGCTTCCTTCAGTCGAGCCATTGCTATTTGAGCCCGCACTACCCGAGCTTTGGCCACCTTGAGAGCCTGATTTTGCCTTAGAACCCGAACCAGCCGATTGCCCGCTAGAGCCGGTCGAACGTGCCGGCGCTTTATTGGAGGGGGTGGTCTGATTAGGTCTAGACGCACTGCGGGTCGCACTACCATCTTTGGACTGGGTAGCAGCCGGGGGAATACGGGTCACCGTAATACTTTCCCCCTCTGGGTCGGGTGCAGGCACAATGTCATCAGAAGATCCACCGGCAACAGGAATCATCAACAGCCCTGCGTGCAGCCCCGCAGCCAGCAAAAAAACAGGATTAAAAAGAATCTTAAAAACGCTCATGATGGTGCGGGAAAGAACAATACGGTCAACGCAAACTACAATCACTAAACCCAGTTTAAGTGAGTGCCACGCTCAAAATCACCAGGTGCGTGCCACCTCTTGATCTGATAAAGGGGGTGCTATTGGGGGAAGCTATTCCAAATGCCCACCAACACTGTTCGGCCCCCCGTACCCTGAAAAACACTCAGATACCCCACTTCCTCATTAGACTCCACGTTAATGAGCTGATAGAGTGGCCAGTCACCATACTCACCCACCTGGCTAGGATTATCTCCACCAGCGGCAAAGCTATCGAGAATATCCTGTTCTTTTTCAGCCAAGGTGGCATCGTTAAAAACGATCAGGTCAGTTAGACCATCAATCAACGGAGCATCGAGCTTGGTGCCGTTGGCCATATCAAAGAAAAAGGAGCGCTGATCTTCATCAAGTAACAGGGGGGCCGGGGGAGTTGTCTCCCCTAACGTTCTCGTACTG
>CALBPH010000062.1 GCA_937899365.1 uncultured Leptolyngbya sp. | reverse complement strand
GCCTGGGCCCATTTAAATGGGGAAAAGCAAAAACTTGAAGAGCATCGCGAGTCCGTATCGGCCCAGGCAGGATTGGATTCAGGTCAGACCCAAAAGCTACGAGAAGCTGTGGAACGATTGATGGCCAACGTGGCTCCCATGGAAGACCTCCGCCAACAGCTGGGTGGAACCAGGGAGTTTTTGGGTGAGTATCAAGGTCTGCTGCAGAACTGGCAGCAAACAGCAAATGAGCAGCAGGACCAACTACAGGCGAAGGGGGGAGAGCTTGACGGCCTCAAGCAGTCTGTACAGCAAAAGCATGGGGCTACTGATGCAGAACGGACAGCCTTGGATGCTCTTTGCTTAGAACTCCAGCAAATAAAGGTGGAGTTGGCTCAGAAGAAGCAGCAAAATCAGCTTGTATCTGAGCAGGTTAACCAGCAGAGTGGGGTTTACCAAAAAGTTTATGAGCTTCTGAATACGGGTGATCAGGTACGTCTGGGGAAGAAGATTGATCTGACCAAGCTGGAGGAGATGTCCATCGAGGATTTGGAAGCTCTGGTGGGGAATATGGAGACAGATTTGGAAAAAATGTCTCGATTTGTTAGCGACCAAGAGGAAGAACTAACCTATCAACAGCAAGCAATCGACGAGTTAAAGCAAAAGTCAGAAGCGGCTAGTGAATACGATCAGCTGCAGATTGGGGCGGAGATTAGCGATGAACAGGATCGCTACGACATGCTGAATAAGACCCTGGTGGGTCAGCGGCGCAATTTGCTTGAGCGCGAAGAGGTTCTAAGTCAGCATCGAGCGGTTTTACTACGACGTCAGGGTCAGGCAACGGTTGAAAGTCCGGTAGCGAATTCTGCTGATCTAGAACCGGTCCTAGAGCACATTGACCAGGTTCGTCAACAGCTAGCGGCTCAGGCAGCGGATTTAGAAGAGTTGATTGCTGACTTGGAACGTCGGTATAACGAGCTGCAGCAACAGGTGGACACGAAAAAGGCAGACCTGTCTAATCAGCTTGTAAATCTTGAGCAGGAGCGGGAAACCCTAGAGCAGGCCATTAAGGATTGGGCTGGATTGGAAAGTGAGATCGCAACCCGCCATGAGTCACTAACCCCGTCCACTGAAAAAATGGATGCCGTGCAGCAAATGCTCGATGGCGTCTTTGGCACGCTGGAGCGTTTTCAAGAGGTGAACGATTATCAGCTACAGGCCATCGCTGAGATGCAGCAGACGATCCAAAGCTTATCGAGCGAGCCCGCAGCCGCCTAGCTCCAAACCTATTGCCCCCTTCACACCATCGTTTTTATGATTTGGGTAAATGAGCACATTGATCCGTCCGGCATTATCTATTCGGCCATTGCCTGTTGCGATCGCACCGCCGCTGAAGAATGCCATATAACCTTCCAAGAATCCCTAACCGACGAGCAAAAAGAAGCCGGTTGGGTTGCCAGATTACGCACAGTTCAGTCCTGGGAAGAGGTACCCATCAGTGCCCTCAAGCTCTCCTAATAATCGGGGCAAAAACAAGCGTATTCAACGGCCAGCCTTAACACTCTCAAATACCGAAAGTATCAATTACCCAAGACTCCTATCACCCCAACTTATATGGAAGGCAGTTTTATCACCCTGAGCCAGTTCTTAAAGCTCAATGATTTAGTGCAGTCTGGAGGAGAAGCAAAACATCTGATTCAGACTGGGCATGTGTTAGTTAACAATGAAATCGAATTACGTCGCAGACGCAAATTACATTCAGGCGATCAGGTCACCTTCGCAGGTCAAACCTACAATGTATAGCAATCGACTGCTATAGCCTCACAAAACCCGTCACGATAAAGCCCCGGCTCAATAATTGAGCCGGGGCTTTATCGTGACGGGTCATCCCAAAAAGAAATGAAGCACCGTGCTATTTGCGTAGAGGAGCCGACTGCAAATGGCGTTTGCTAGGGTGGCCATGGCCATTGTCATTAATGGGAACACTATGCCCATTTTTATGGCCATTACTATGACCCAAATGACGGGGCTGAATCAGCCCATAACCACCGTGATTTCTTTCATACATCACATTGATCTGATCAGTCTCTGCATTGTGAAACACATAGAAATCATGATCAATAAGCTGCAAATTTTCTAAGGCCTCCTGCGCCGACATGGGGGCCATGGCAAAGTATTTAGTCCTCACCACTTCCTCAGGTAGCTGAGGCTGCCTATGCTCCAAAAGCTCAGTCACCTCAAGGTCTACTCCACCCTGAGAACCATCATCAACCTCCATAGAGCGCACCGACACATGCTCAGAGCTACGACGCTTTTCCTTATACTTACGCAGCTGTCGGCTGATCTTATCGGCCACCAGATCAATGCTGGCATATAGGCTATCGCCGCTCTCCTCTGCTCGTACCACAGCTCGGTTTACATACACCGTAACTTCGGCACATTGACGAGTAGGCATTGTTGCGCCACCAGCCACAGACAAGCAAACATCAACTTTATTGATTAACCGCTGAAAGTGACTAACCGACTTTTCAATTTTCTGAGAAACATGTTGGCGAATGGCCTCTGTAATTTCAATATTTTTTCCTTGGATAACAAGCCTCATTTAGCTGCCTCCACTGATAGAAGATAAGCGATTAAACTTACTCTAGCACCTTAATTTCAAGAGAGTTTTCTTCTTTGAAAACATTTTCATCCGTTGATAATTCTTTAGATTAACTGCGGGATCATTTTAGACAAATCGGACACTCCCAGAGGGTTATTTTCTTATATAATAAGGACTCCAGAGCTTTTACAAGCTTAATCAAAGTGCATCTATCACGTCAAAAAAGCTCCTGACTTAATTATTCTTTAATCTTTACAAGATTGGTCTATCTGCCATTAAATAGAAGGTTTTCATCTACTTATTTAGCCTTTGTGAAATCAAGAACTTAACCAATAGATGACTGATCAAATTACGTATAATTCCTCACAAAAACGACGCTTTTGTGATGATTCAAGATAGAAAACTTATTGTTCAAGATCTTGGATTGTTGCCCTACGGTTTAGTGTGGCAGCATCAAAAAGCAATGGTATCTGCTCGGAAACAAAATCCGCAGCTAAGCGATGCACTGATACTGACTGAACACAATCCGGTGTACACCCTTGGTACCGGTTCCCAAACAAAGTTTGTGCACTTTGACTTAACCAATCCAACCTATGAAGTGCATCGAATAGAGCGGGGAGGAGAAGTAACGTATCACTGCCCCGGCCAGCTGATAGGCTATCCCATCTTGAATTTAGGTCATCACCACAAAGACTTACATTGGTACCTGCGACAGCTTGAAGACGTCATCATTCAAACCCTCGCCCATTACAAACTCCATGGCCAACGCATCAAAGGTCTGACAGGAGTGTGGGTTGATAATTACAAAGTCGCCGCCATTGGGATCAAAGTGAGCCGCTGGATCACCATGCATGGATTTGCCTTAAACATATGCCCCGATCTATCTGGATTTGCGCGAATTACACCCTGTGGGATTGCAGATCGACCAGTGGGGTCCATAGCTCAATTTCTACCAAACATATCGATAGATGAGGTGAAGCCCATCCTAATCAAGGAATTTACCCAAGCGTTCAACCTGCTAGCAACGGATGTAGTCACACCCGCTACAGCCCTGGGTAATTATACGTACGATATAAAAATTTAAGTACGGATTAACCCCAGGGGTTTGACACCACGAATAGGTTGATAGGGCTGGAATTGAATCAGGCTGCTAACACGCCAGTAAGTCTTCAAGCTTGCTAGGAATAGTGGTTTGGAATAGCGAACGGCCTTATGGGCCAATACAATGGTCAGATAACGGACATTTAGCTTATGCCCGACCATAGTTTCCCTGCAGCCAAGCCTCCAAAAGGGTTTCACTCGGCTATCCAAACCTTCGTTGGAGTTGAGCCAAAACCACCTAGCTTTCCATCCTTCGCCGAGCCCATACAAGAACCTTGGAGGGCGGCGACTCTGCGTGCTCATCAGGCCGAAATCAGTACTCTTCTGAGGCCGCTAACATTTCATGCCGAGCCGTTGGCACCTCTACGTCAGCGCGATGAGCAAGCCTTAGAGGAGATATTTGACGATGGTCAAATAGAGGACATCATCTCTGATATTTGTATTCGTCTCAAACAGCTTTGTCCCGAACCCTGCTGGGAAGATGATTCGTTTGATTTTTTAAAGGGCTACATCTGAAAAGCAATATCCACAACCGCAATTAGCTTAAAACACACAATTAGACCATAGAAAGCTCGCACAAAAACCATCACCTACCCCAGACAAGAAGCAGGAGATGGCTCTATACGATTAGACACGATTAGACTTTTTCTAGAATGGGATTTCGTCGTAATCGGGTGTTGTGGCCGCTGGCTGGTTAGCGGGGGGTGGCGTATTCGCAGAGGGTGCTCGACTAGTAGTAGGATTGCTGCTGCTGCCTCCCCCAACGTTGCCTTCAGCGATGGGAGCGGCCTCTGCCAGCATCATAGATTGCAATTCAGCAATACGATGTAGCCGCTGGGCTGTGATCTCCGCCTGCTTTTCTCGGAATCCTTCAGGACGATCAACGCTTTTCATGGTCAAACGACCTTCAATCACAACTCGATCGCCTGGAGCATAGCCAGAGTCTTGAATGGTTTGGGCCAAGTTACCCCAGCCCACAACCTTGAACTGGGAAGGGCTATCTTCTGAGCGCAACCCTGCAATTTTGACCTTAAATTCGGCAATGGGTGTTTGATTGTCAGAGGTATACCGTAGCTGCGGAATCTCAACAATCTCTGCCATGAGGATGCAATGGTTCATACAACTTGTTCCTCCCGAATGCCCTGCTCTTTTTCAATAAACGTTTGCACCCGCTGCCGATAATCCTGTAGATGAGTGTCGACCCAGTCACGATCAGCACTATTGGCAAATATGTGCACAAGTGGATCGCCCGCGTCAGGTAAAATCAGCACCCAGCTATCGCTGGTACGGTCAATGACCTTAACGCCATCCACCAGCTCAAGGGTATCAGCAGGATGACTTTCCACAAGATAGCGCATGAGTGCCCCTTTAATGGTCCATGGGCAACGAAGGGTCTGCACTCGATGGGAAATGCGGGGCAGGTCACCCCAAATTCGCCCCAGAGACTGCTCCTGGATCGTTAACATTTCTATCAACTTGGCGATACAGAACATGGCATCAAAGCCAGGATGGAGCTGGGGAAAGATAAAGCCCATGTCTCCGCTACCGCCTAGAACAACGTTGCTACTGGCCTGACAAGCCTCCATGAGGGCAGTGGGGTTAGCCTTAGTACGCACCACGTTACCTCCATGACGGCGAGCAATTTGCTCAATGGCTCCTGAGGTATGTACCGGAACAACCACCGTACCTTGGGGGTGGGCCGTCAAAATCATATGGGTCATCAGCGCTGGCAGCATTTCCCCCCTGATGGGAGACCCCACTTCGTCCATGAGTACTAGCTGCTCACCATTGGCGGCTACCTGGACTCCAAACGTGGCCTGTAGAGCCTGTACCACCTGTCCCAGCTGCCCTAACATACCCTCCCGTTCTGCATTAGAAGGGGCAGTTTGACTCAAGCTAGCATTTAGAACAACGGCATCGCAGCCAAACTTAGCCAGCAGACGAGGTAGCACCGCACCTGATACAGCATAGGCATAGTCAATCACTACCTTGGACTTGCTGTAGCGAATAGCTTCTGCATTCAAACGCTTTTCAAACTCAGTGGTGTAAGTATCTACCAAGTTGGCAGGATAGGACACCTCACCAATTTCATGAATCTGCGAGCGTCTCAGATTTTCTTTGAAGTATGCACCTTCAATTTTCTTCTCTTTTCCCTTAGGAATGTCGATTCCTTTTTTGTCAAAAAATTCAATCAGAATTTGATCAGCCCGGTCAGGATGAAGTCGCACATGAATCCCACCAGCGACATCTAATGTAGGGATGATGGCGCGGGCCACCGGAATCGCGGTAGCTTCTAGATTTTGAATATTAATACCGACGGACATCAACCCGGCAATCAACGAACGGGACACCATGCGGGCAATACTGCGCTGATCGCGTGAAACCGTTACATGGGAACCCGGTTTCAGCGTCGAGCCAAAGGCAGCTCCCAACTTAACGGCAAATTCAGGGGTGATATCAATATTGGCTAAGCCGGTCACGCCCCGCTGACCAAATAGATTGCGTTGAGCGGTATTACCCCAAATCAAATTGATATTGAGCGTTGCACCAGATTCAATCCGTTTACTGGGCCAGACCCTGACCCCTGGACTAATTTGCGCCTCTTCGCCCACGGTGGAGAGGGCTCCTACAACGGCCCCCTCTAAAATATGAGCCCGCCGATCAGCGCGGGTTCCTCGCGCAATTACACAGGCTCTTAGATGGGTTTCATCGCCAATGATGGCCCCGTTCCAGAGAATAGGACGTTTCAAATCAGCATCACTGCCAACCGTGACGTTATCGCCGATTACGGTACCTGGCTCAATGGTCACCCGTGCACCAATGCGGCAGTTACGGCCAATGAGTACAGGTGGCTTGATCACAGCCGTCGGATCAATGTGGGTGTTCTTGCCCACATGGACACCAGGAGAAACTTCGGGATAGGCATAATCCACAAGCACCTTACCCTCAAGGGCATCATACTGAGCCTCGCGGTAGGCTTCTAGATGGCCAACATCACACCAATAGCCATCCGCCACATAGCCATACATCGGCTCGCCTTTTTCAAGCAGTAGGGGAAAAAGATCTTTGGAGAAGTCCTGTTCCTGATTAGCAGGCAGGTAGTCTAGAACCTCAGGTTCTAAAATGTAAGTACCAGTATTGACCGTATCCGAGAAAATCTCACTGGTGGAGGGCTTTTCTAGAAACCGCTTGATCCGGTTTTCTTCGTCAGTGATAACCACACCAAACTCAATGGGGTTTGGGACTCGCGTGAGCACCAACGTAGCCTTAGATCCCTTTTCTTTATGAAAACGGATAGCTTCCTTTAGGTCGAAATCAGTGATGCTATCCCCGCTAATGACGAGAAAGGTGTCGTCAAGGAGTTCGGCAATATTTTTAACGCAACCTGCCGTACCCAATGGCTGATCTTCCTCAACGGCGTAGGTCATTTGCACCCCAAAGTCGCGCCCATCCTGAAAGTAGTTGCGCATTACATCGGGCAGATAATACAGGGTCGCAATGACCTCTTTAATATCATTCCGCTTTAGCAAGTTGACAATATGCTCGGCGATCGGGCGATTGAGCACAGGAACCATGGGCTTAGGCAGGTCACAAGTTAGGGGTCGAAGCCGGGTCCCAGAACCACCAGCCATGAGTACTGCGCGCATAATTCCTCCTATGATTTTGTGAGAACGCAAACAATTATTATTGAGGGTTAGCCATGGATGGCTAACGACGCTAACCTTTGAAATGGACTTGTACAGTGGCTGCTAGAGCACGCCGTTTTTTACCACTGTTAATCGTCTGCCGTGTCAATTGTACTTGGTTTATTAAGCTGACCTTCATATTGGTTAAGACGCCTTCAAGATCACTAGTCTAGGGCTATATCCCTTTGTTTGGTGTGTTCTATGCCCTATCACAATTACCCCTAGGGTCTTTTCGGCTAAATTTTCAGGGCGAGACAAACCACATTGATGAGTCAATTATTGCACTGAGCTATTACGAGGATAAACCTATGCCTACTTTATTAGGACTATTGCTATTGGGTGGTTATGGCTATGGCGCTTGGAAATTTTGGACCGGGTTTAACCGAACTAATTTTAGTAGTGGCAAGCTGTATCTCACACTGCTGTGGCCTGTATTCATTGTTAGTGCCTCCTATCGTCAAAACTTTACCAGAGCACTGAAAGGTCGTTAGAACGGGTATACCTGTCGTATATAAATAAATTCAACAAGGATATTTAGGTATGGTGGTCGCTCAGCTGCAGGCAGTCGCCCAAAGATTTGATCGAGAATATCGGGGCGAGCCATTTGAGCTACCGGATGAAGTCGAAGAGATGGCGGTATTTAGAGAATGGATCACCGGCAGCCTCACCCCAAGGATTACCAGTAAATTTTGGGAGGTGGCTAAGCCCAAGAAAGGGCAACGTTGCTTAGATCTTGGCTGTGGACTGAGTTTTTTGATTTATCCCTGGAAAGAGTGGAAGGCCATCTTTGTCGGCCAAGAAATTAGTCAAGTCGCCCAGGCTGCCCTGAACCAACGTGGGCCCCAGTTAGATTCAAAACTATTTAAAGGGGTCCAGCTTTCCCCAGCCCACAAGCTGGACTATGAACCGGCCACATTTGACCTCGTTATTGCCACCGGAGTGAGTTGTTATTATTCTCTGGACTATTGGGAACAGGTGATGACGGCGGTTAAACCCTGCTTAAAGCCAGGGGGCAGCT
The DNA here is from genome assembly GCA_937899365.1 of uncultured Leptolyngbya sp. GTDB lineage: Bacteria > Cyanobacteriota > Cyanobacteriia > Phormidesmidales > Phormidesmidaceae > Leptothoe. The sequence goes on along the minus strand of CALBPH010000062.1, from coordinate 20,023 downwards.
TTGTGTTTGATGTGATTAATCCGACGGAAGAACTAGCGGAAAACTGGGCAATTTTGGAAACCTACTTAGGGGCTGACATCGAACTGACGGAATTAAAACAATGGCGGGCCTTAATTAAAGCTATGGAGGCTAAGGTCACCAAACAAGTTACAGGTGATGTCTTTAATATGTATCGAGTGCAGTGGTCCTAGGTTTTAATTCCTGACATCGTGAGAGGACTACGTATCCTTTGATTGACTTAGAACGTTAGGGATCTAAAGAATAATTTGAGGAAAATGTCCTTGACTGCCATGACTGAGATGCTATCTTGTTGTCTAAAAATTTGTGTTAGCAATTTTATTTGAGAAATTAGCGTTAACGTTGATTTTTTAGTTGCCAAGCGTAACCTTGACCGCTATATTGCCTTCCATTCGCTAGTAATTTTTGGCGTTACTACTTCTCCAGGAGTTTGATCTAAACCATCTTGCCTAATTAGCATTCATTTCAGCTCGATTTATCCCACACATCAGCTACGGCTGGTTTTATAACTGCTCTACAGTCCCTAACTATCGACCTTGCTGTCGATTGTGCCTATGTCGCCAAGTCCATCGCAACCCTTCAATTCCCTTCCCGAGGGCAGCACTCTACCGGGCGGCACGCCTGTGTTTGCCCTCAAGGAACTGGTGGCGCGACTGCAGCGAGAGCAGTACAAAATTCAAGATTTGCTCAGTTCTTTGGGGTTTGCCCTAAGAAGTCTCAATAATATTAGCCAGTTTTTAGAGCTGATTCCCATGATTGCCAGTCGGGTGACCGATGCAACGGGGGGTGCCTTGGTACTATTTCGGCCTAATGGTCAGCTTCGACTAGAGCGACTTTATTGTCCGACTAACGACACCTGCCAAACCGTACGTTGTGCCCTAGAGTCAGCCACCCGTCAAATCACGTCTTCCCTGACAGGGTCCCTGGGGGCCAAAGGAAAAGATGGTGAGGCTGTCGCCCTTACCCACCAGGCCGCTCGCAGTGCCATGGTCACGCTAGATCAGCAGCTTAATCACTTTCTGGCTCCGGATCTACAGCTGTTTGGTACATCCATCATTGTGCAAAACGTTGAGCGTGGACGTCTTTACGTTTTTAGTGATGATGCGGACTATGCCTGGACAGAAACCCGTCAGAAGTTAGTCCGGCTAGTGGCTGATCAAACAGCGGTGGCCATTGAAAATGACGAACTTACTCTGGCACTACGTAAAAAAGAACGATTAGATCGGGAGCTAGAGCTGGGGGCAGAGATTCAGGAAAAGCTACTGCCGCGCCAATGTCCGGTAATTGAGGGGGTAGATCTGGCCGCCCGTTGTCAGACAGCTCAAAAAGTGGGTGGAGACTATTACGACTTTATTCCCACCACCTACGACCAGCTGCGTAATCCGACCACACCGATGTCATCGGGCCAGCCTTGGAGCATTGCCATCGGTGATGTGATGGGTAAAGGAGTCCCCGCTGGTTTGATTATGACGATGCTGCGAGGAATGCTGCGGGCGGAGGTGCTTAACGATCATTCCCCTGGGCAAATTTTGCAAAATCTGAACTGCGTTATGCATAACGATTTGGAAAGCTCCAATCGGTTTGTCACGCTTTTTTATGCAGAATACGACCCTAGGACCCAACTGTTTGCCAATGGCAATGCAGCCCATAACCCACCGCTACAAAGGCAGGCTTCCACCAGTAGCATTAACCGTTTAGATGCTGATGGCATGTTATTGGGGCTGGATATCGACACTCGCTACCATGAAGGTCAGGTGCAACTCTATCCGGGAGATGTGGTCATTTTCTATACGGATGGGTTTACCGATGCGGCGAATATCCGTGGTGAACGGTTTGATGAAGACAATTTGATTAAGGCCGTATGCTGGGCCTGCCATAATTTGGAGAGCTCCCAGGAGATTTTGGAGTATCTATTTAATTTGCTGCGTCACTTTATTGGTCCCGATCGCTCCAAGGAGGACGATACGACGCTGGTGGTGATGAAGGTGACACAACCGGCCGAGTTTCGTCAGCTATCGACTACTGAGTCGTGAGGCAAATTTTAGAGTTTTACAGAGCACCATGGCAATTTACCGAGTAGCTTGATGTTATTTAGGTGTAGTGCAATGATCGGGTTGCCTAAATATGGCTTGGCCCACATCGTTTACAGCATGAGTAGCCGCTAAACTCTTTAGGGATTGGCAGCTATGGGCGACACAATGCAATGAGTGTATTCATCGCATCGCTGTATTGGTTGGTGTTGCTGATATTTGAACGTGTCTAAGTTGGGTCGTTTAGCCCACTTTAGAATTCAAATCAGTCACGACTTTTGTCTACCATTTTTTTATAATCCCCATGAAAATCGATACAGATGTCCGTTCCTTTGGTGATTTCACTACATCTGATGCTCCCATGCTGGGGCAGACCACTGCGATGATGACCACACCGGTCATTGCTCAACAGTTTGAGGATAACTTCTTTGATCACTCAGGGGATATCCTGGGGAATTTTGTTGAGTCTGGACAACTGTGGGCGTTGCTCATTGGCGTGGTCATAGGCTACGTAATTCGGGGTATCACGACTTATTAGTCCACGTTGGGGTCATCCCAGTTATTAACTATGTCAGTATGTCAGGTTAGTTAGGACAATGGATATCTCTGCACGCCTTAAGATACGACCGCTAACCTGACACGACACTGTTCTAATGCATCAGGACATTGGCTATAGCGGGTACCTGTGAATCTGCAACTTGTCCCTTTGTAGGAGTTTTTAGGATTTGAGTACGTCATCCACCCCTTGGAGTCAGCGATTTGAGACGGGATTACATCCGGTTATTGCTGAATTTAATGCCAGTATCGGGTTTGATATTGCCTTAGTTGACTATGACCTCACTGGGTCCCAGGCCCATGCCAAAATGCTGGCGAAGGTGGGTATTATTTCTGCTGCTGAAGGCCAGCAGCTGGTAGAGGGTCTAGAAAAAATTCGCCAGGAATATCGTCAGGGTGCGTTTACCCCTGGAGTGGATGAAGAGGATGTCCATTTTGCGGTGGAGCGACGACTGACTGAATTGCTGGGACCCTTGGGCAAGAAACTGCATACGGGGCGCTCGCGAAACGATCAGGTGGGGACGGATATTCGTTTGTATTTGCGATCGCAAATACAGACCCTTCGCACCCTACTCAAAGACTTCCAAACAGCCCTATTAGCCCACGCCGCAGACCACGTTGAAACCCTAATTCCTGGCTATACCCATCTGCAGCGAGCCCAGCCCCTCAGTTAGGCCCACCATCTACTGGCCTACGTCAACATGGCCCAGCGCGACTATGAGCGTCTGGGGGATGTCGCCAAGCGGGTCATCACCTGCTCATTAGGTGCGGTCGCTCTGGCCGGCACCACCTTCCCCATAGACCGCCAGTACACCGCTGACCAGCTAGGATTTGAGCGGATTTATACCAACAGCCTAGACGCCGTCAGCGACCGGGACTTTGCCATTGAGTTTGCCGGGGCTGCCAGTCTGATCATGGTGCACCTGTCCCGCCTAGCCGAAGAAGTCATCTTCTGGGCCTCAGAAGAATTTCGGTTTGTCACCCTTACCGACAGCTGCTCCACCGGGTCGAGCATTATGCCCCAAAAGAAAAACCCCGATGTCCCCGAGCTGGTGCGGGGTAAAACCGGACGGGTGTTTGGCCATTTACAAGGGCTGCTAACCATGATGAAGGGCCTACCCCTGGCCTACAACAAGGACCTCCAAGAAGATAAAGAAGCCCTATTTGACACGGTCAAGACAGTTAACGGCTGTTTGCAGGCCATGACAATCTTGCTACACCAAGGACTGGAGTTTCGCCCCCAGCGACTAACAGAGGCGGTTGCCAGCGACTTCTCGAATGCCACCGACGTGGCAGACTATCTGGCCGCCAAAGGAGTCCCCTTTCGGGATTCATACAATTTGGTGGGCACGGTCGTTAAGACATCCCTAGCCGCCGGCAAGCTGCTCAAGGATCTAACGCTAGAGGAGTGGCAAACCATTCATCCTGCATTTGAAGCGGATATTTATGATGCGATCGCACCGCGGCAGGTCGTCGCCGCCCGTAACAGCCTGGGCGGCACCGGCTTTGATCAGGTTAGACAAGCCCTAGCCAATGCTCAAAAAATGGTGGAGATGGATTAGGTAAATTGCCCAGAGTCAAACGTGGTGTGGAAAGATTCCATATAGCTTCTCCACACCACGTTCAGCAGACTCAATTCTTTAGCGATACCTTGAATCGTTCCAATCGTAGCCCGACGATGAGGTTGCGGAGGTCGAAGCCTGGTAACTATGGTGTCGCTTAGGTCGCCAAGAGGTTTCACCATAGGTGCCTGGTCGCCAAACCGTCCCATGATGATCTGAATGATTATTGGTTTCAGATCTCCCACCATAGGCCCCATGTTCTTCAGCGGCATAGGCAGCAGCATATTGCTCATCAGCATTATTAGCAGACGTAGCAGCCGCCGGATGGCGATCTGAATGACGATCTATAGCCTCTCTCCTAGCAGCGCCAGCGCGCTTACACTTACGTAACAACGAATCCCAAGTCAGGTGGGGTTGGCCCAACGCAGCTCGAAACTTTTCTAACAACACTGCATTATCCGATGGCATAGATGGCAGACGATGAACCAAAGGACGAGAGGCCCGCAACGGATCAATCTGGACCGCAGCAATCGCTCGCCTTACGGCACCGCTAATCTCTTTACCTAGCTCGTACTTAGCTTTTTGGTATTGACTATGCCACCCCTTCTCACTAGCCGCATATAACGATGGCAAGCGGTTTAAAGCGTAGGTTTCCACCTCAATCGACTTTATATATTTGAGAACGCGAGTCGGTAGCTGGCGTAGCTGTTGCTCCACCTCTTCTGCCACCAACAGTTCCATGACGTTAATGTATTCCCGCGGGGGAGATGCTTTCACATTAATCATGGTATTGCCACCTACTTAACAACAAGCCCGGCATAATGCCGTATCAATTTGGCCAATAAGACCGATGTAATGTCGAAGCCTATTCCAGCTTCAGAGATAAACGGGTGACACTTAAGTTAGTGACACTCAGGAAAACGCTCCAGGTACACAGAGGAACGAGTTCGTAAAAACAAGCCTCACCATGCAGGAATAGATCCAAACCACAACATGATTTTCCGGACCACTGTTCGCAAATCGGGACGACTATCGATGTGAAATCGTCATGTCGTTCCTAGGTGCTCGTAACTACGAAGCCTTATACAGGGGGTGTTACACCCTACCAGTATAACTATCGCTCTGCCAAGTTGCGATGCAATTTGTGAATAGCTATTTTTCTTATCGAAATCGAAAAAGATGATGCACAAATGACGATTTACCAAGCGATTGATGCAGGGTCAATCTAACTGAATAAATATAGGTTAGCGTTTATTTCAAAAAGTAGTCATTGCTTAAATTAAGTACACACATTGATCAGACTCTAATCGAGAGAACTCGGGATCAGTGCCCCTCTAAGCTTTATTTCACAGCAGTTATAGCCTTAAAGCTCTTAGATATAACGTCTAATATTCAGTTATAAACGTATTACTTTGTTCAGAGAAATAAATGCTTGTGCATCCATAGTTCGTAGACATTGCTACGTATCTCTAGATCGAGTGACTTACTAAAATTTTGTCATCAACTTAGAACAACGGATTTAATGCTTGATAAACTCCCCTATAACGATAAGAAAGACAGTTATTTAAGATAAGTGCCGCCCTAAGGATAGATATGGGTGAATTTAGGAATCAGTGATGGATAAGTTTGATCTAGAGTTTTCTCAGTATATTCACTGAGAAAATGTCCCAGACGTTGCTGTGCAATGTCTGGGATGCCATCCTATGGGCCACGCTATACTAGCTAGCCTGCTCAGCACCACACATTACCTAAATCCCGTTCGGCGGTGAAGGGCGCACATAGCTAGGGCTCGTAAATCGGATCACAGTATCCATCAACTGAGGTACAAACTGATGAACCCAAAGAGCTACGTGACTCTGCCAACCAACGGTGATTTCTGAATTGCGAGATTTAAGACCGGTCATCAGACCTTGAGCCACTTGGTGAGCGCTCATAGGCATTATCCCGCGAAACAAGTTAAACTCGCGCACCATATCGGTATCCGTCAAGGAAGGTAGTAAGGTAACCACCCGCACACCGTGGGGAGCCAGCTCATGACGTAGGGCCTGGGTAAAGCCAACAACGGCAAACTTAGTGGCAGAATAGGTGGCCATGGTGGGGGCCGCCACCTTACCCATGAGGCTCGAGACATTGACAATCGTGCCCTGGTGGCGACAGGCCATACGCCGCCCCACTAGCCAGGTGACCGTGTATAACCCCATAAGATTCGTAGAGATTTCTGCGTGGGCCTGTCCCAGGCTGCTTTGTAAAAAGTTGGACTGGGAAGCAATCCCCGCACAGTTTACTAAAAGATCAAACGGACCATAGTCTTTCCAAGCCTGAGCAACAACAATATTAACTGCCTTGGGCTCAGTCAGGTCAACAGATAGGGGGATGGCCTGGGCTCCATACGTTCGAATTTCTGTTGCCACTTCCTTTAATTTTTGTAGGTTACGAGCAATGAGCAAAATATAGCTAGCCCCCTGTTTGGCCAGTTCAATTGCGATCGCACGGCCAATGCCGCGCGAGGCTCCGGTAACCAGAGCCGTCTTTCCTTGCATATCCATCGTAAAAATCTCCATAGGAGCCTGGAACCGGTCCTGATTAAAAGACCGATAGGAACCAGAGCCGTACTGATGTCAAAATATTTTCTGGAATGGGAACGTAGAGAAATTCGCTATTGCTGCTGAAATCCTCTCGGTATAAGTCGTTGCTGATCTTTTGATTGAGACAATCTTTGGTTTATTGATAAGTTGTTGTAACAACAGTCACAATCTTGCTCCAAATCAGCGACGGGACAGTTGAATTGCGAATTAGACATGATGCATGGGTGATCGTTTCAAACTGCATCACAAACAATTCATGCAAATCACCTTAGCAATTGGAAACATAAGCTGCAACATTTATTTAAGAAGAGCATGACATTTGAAAAATATGAGAGGGACTATATAGCTAGAAGCTAGCTATAACAGGGATTCACCGTTTTTATCAATTAGAAAATTGGTTCAGAACGGGATATTAGGTCGCAATCATCCTTTTCTTCTCATAAAAGAAGAGTTTTGAACGGTTACGGGCTGATAAAATCCCCATAAAAGCCAGGTCTGGTAAACCATTGAGCTATTCTTAAAACTCTCATATATCTTCGAAGATCTAACGTAGGGGAAAGGCCCCTCGTATTAGAAAATATGGTGAGATCGGTAATCATGCAGAGATGCTAACCCCACTGATGTTGATCTGATGAGAGAACGCTATCTGTAATTGCATCTGAGAAAAGTATTTGTAATGGCAATGTGGTGATTGAGATCATTGATGGTCGAGAATGCAATCTCAGATACATGGGACACAGCGATCTTCTTGGATATGAGACTGGAGAACTCTCTTTCTCTATCACCTGTTGCAATCTCTCAGGGCTGTTCTAGGGGGCTTAATTGTTATCGCAATGTGTTGTTTTCTAATGGTCATCGTCACCATGGGTGCATTCTGCCAAATCCTGCAGAGCTAAAGGTCTAAAGATCTAAGGCGCGGTCCGGACTATTCACCGCAACAAACTGCGTCCCTGAGACTCAAGCTCACCCTTAATAAATGATCTAAATAATTAACCTGTAAACTCCCCCAGAAAGCAGTGACCTATCATGGATATTCCCGAGTAACCCGACGGCTAGCCCCGTACTATTTTCTGGTCAGTTAAGTTGCTTTGGCAAAGACTTTCCATAAGATGCGACAATAAAGATTGTCAATCTAGTTCACATTACTTAACCGGTATTTCCAATGCTAAAGCGACTAGCTGCCCTGATGTTTGTACTTGTCACAATGTTTGGTCTGCAGGCCTGTAGCGGCTCGGCTCCTGTAAGTTTGCTGGACTATGTCAATAGCTTTCAAGGCTATCAGTTCAGCTATCCGACCGGCTGGATCGAGGTGAATGTATCAGAAGGGCCCGATGTCGTATTTCACGACATTATCAACCCCACTGAAAATGTCAGTGTGGTGGTCAGTCCGGTGGCAGAGGGTAAAACCTTAGAAGAGCTAGGTGGGCCCACGGAAGTTGGCTATAAGCTCTCAAAAAGCATTACGGAAATGGCCGGTGATAGTCGCGATGTGGAACTGGTGAGCGCACAGAATGTGGAAACCGCTGAAGGTAAGACCTACTACATCCTTGAGTATTTGACCAATACGCCAACTGGGGAGCGTCACAACCTGGCTAGTGCCATTGTGCGTCGCGGTCAGCTGTTTACCTACAATGCGTCTGTCCCCGAAGCTCGTTGGAAACGACTTAAGGCATCGCTGACTCGTTCCGTTGCTTCATTCTCAGTTTATTAATTAAATAATATTAGTTCGATATTAGTTCGATTCTATGGCCGCTCCTCAGTTTGTATTGGCATCGGCCTCACCAGGACGACGACAGCTTTTGCTAAATGCGGGTGTGCAACCCTTCGTGTCTCCTAGCAAGTTTGATGAGGACCAGATCACCCTCACCGATCCATGCGCATTGGTACAGGCCCTATCCTTAGGTAAGGCCGAAGCGGTAGCCCCCCTGTTTCCAAACGCGGTGGTCTTGGGGTGTGACTCGGTACTAGCCTTTAACGATGTCATCTATGGTAAACCGGAAACCCCAGAAGCCGCGGTACAGCGGTGGTGCCAAATGCGGGGACAGGTGGGTGAACTGTTTACGGGTCATACGTTAATATCGCCCCAAGCCATTAAAACCCTGACTCAGTGTCAGGTGACCAAAGTACATTTTGGGTGGGTTAGCGATCGCGAAATTGAAGATTACGTGGCCACAGGTGAACCCATGAACTGTGCCGGTGCCTTTACCATTGACGGCAAGGGTGGCTTTTTTATTGAAAAGCTAGAGGGCTGTCACACCAACGTCATTGGTCTGAGTATGCCCATGCTGCGACAGATGCTGGGGGAGTTGGGGTATCTGGTGACGGACTTTTGGTAAGCGTTGAGCCAACAGTAACTATGGGCAGCGTAAAGCTATAAGACATAAAGGATTTGTCCATTATTCACAACGTTCCCTCAGCTGCCAACGCAGCAGCAATGAGTTAAGCACCACCCCCATGGAGCTAAAGGCCATAAAGCCGCCTGCAAATCCAGGGCTGAGGGCAATGCCAAAGTTAGGGAGTAAAACACCCGCCGCCAGGGGAATGCAGACCAAGTTATAGCCAAAAGCCCAAGCTAGGTTCTGTCGAATTTTATTGAAGGTACTGCGGCTCAGATCGAGGGCGGCTAACACATCGGTCAGGTCATCGCGCATCAGCACAATATCCGCCGTTTCCATGGCAATGTCAGTGCCTGAGTGCATAGCGAGGCCAATATCTGCCTGGGCTAGGGCCGGGGCATCGTTAATGCCGTCACCGATAAAACCAACACAATGCCCCGCACGCTGCAGTTTTTCAATGGCGCTCACCTTGTCCGCCGGGGTCATACCCCCTTTAGAGACTCCAATGCCTAGCTCAAGGGCCAGGCGATGGGCCACCTCGGGGCGATCACCACTGAGGAGCTGTACCTGTAAGTCCTGTGATTTAAGCTGCTCAATCACGGTTACGGCTTCGTCACGGGGTCGGTCGGCGATGGCGATAATACCAACCAGCCGATGATCGACAGCCACATAGACTGGGGTTTGCCCTTGGGCAATAAATGTATTGACCGCATCGCTGGTCATGTCAGTGGCGATGTGGGCCTGGGCTAGCCAAGCTTCGTTACCGATGTGCAGTGTCTGTTTTTTGAGCTGAGCCACCACACCTAGACCGGGTGTAGTGGCGCTATCGGTCACATCGGTGAGGGTGAGCTGTCGGTGCTCGGCTTCGGTAAGAATGGCCGCCGATAGGGGGTGACGTGTGCCCTTTTCGACACTGGCGGCCAAACCAATGACATCGTCGGGGGTAAGGTCGGGGTCATAGCTTTGGCAATGGGTAACCCGAGGCTGACCGGTGGTCAGGGTACCGGTTTTATCAAACACCACCATGTCCAGACGGTGGGCGGTTTCAAGCACATCACCACCAAGGACCAACAACCCACGCTGCGCACCAATACCAGACCCGGCTAAACTCGCCAAGGGTGGAGCCAACCCGAGCGCACAGGGACAGGAAATAACCACCACGGCAATGGCTAATTAGAGGCTGATCAACAGCCGAGATGTTTCGATAACCTGGTGAGCAGGATGGCCATGGTGAGGGTTAATGGCCATCTGGACCGCTTCCGGCCAAATGGCTACCCCAGCGCCATACCAAAACGCAAAGGTGAGCAGGGCCAGGGCCAGAATAGTGTAAGTGAAGTAGCCCGACAAGGTATCGGCTAGCCCTTGAATCGGTGCTTTACGGGTTTGGGCAGATTCGACCAGGGCGATCATCTGGGCCAGGGTGCTGTCGGCTCCGGTACGGTTGACCTGGATGACAATCACCCCCGACTGGTTCAGGGTGCCGCCGATTACCCGGTCCCCCACTTGCTTAGTGACGGGCAGGGCTTCTCCGGTAACCATGGCTTCATTGATGGTGGTTTGCCCGGTTTCAATCTGGCCATCTACTGGAATTTTATCGCCGGGTAAGACCTGGAGACGATCGCCTACTTGCACCTGGGCGATGGGTATCACCATGGTTTTGCCAGGAGTTGTTACCAACTGCGCATTGCCAGGCTGTAGGGCGATCAGCCCCCGGAGGGCTTCGGTGGCGCGGAAACGGGCACGCTCTTCTAAGGTGCGACCCAGCAAGATAAAGCTAAGCAGCATGACCGGCTCATCAAAGAAACACTCCCAGCCCAGAGTTGGCATTACTAAGGCCACTACGCTGGCGGTGTAGGCACTTAAAGCACCGATACTCACCAGGGTATTCATGTTGGGACGGGCCCGGCGGATACCGGTCCAACCGTCTTGCAAAATTCCTCGCGCCGGGCCCACCAAGGTTAAGGTGGCGAGGGCAAAGTGAAACCACAGACCGCTCAGAATGGGAACGGTGACACCGCCCACATGGTGCAGATGGCCGAGGATGGAAAAGCCTAGCAGGAGGGTTGCGATCGCACCCCTAACTCCCTGCCCTTGCTGCGCTGTCTGCTGCTGCTCGGCCCAGCTATTAGAAATATCATCATCCTGACGTAGCTGGCTGGGAAACCCCGCCTCGGTCAGCACGGCCGCCAGCCGCTCTGGCTGAATGCGGTCAGCCTGGTACTGCACCGCCGCCGCCTTAGTGACCAGATTTACGGTAGCCACCTCCACCCCATCACACTCCCGTAGCTGGGTTTCCACCGTATTGACACACCCCGCACACATCATGCCGTCCACGTTTAGCACAGCCACAGCCGGGGGCGTGACAGCAGAGGGGAGTGGCGGTAACACCGTCGAAGACATAGGAAAAAAGCATCTAGTAATCTGAGCCTAACGCCGATCACAGGGATTTGTGCCAGCGCTAAGAAACTCTCAAGAAAAATCGTGATACCTAAGGGGTTTGAACCTGCTCCAGTTGTGACGACGCCAATCGCTCCATCCAACCCAGCAAAAACTCACGATTAGCGGCCACGTCTTCCGGGTCGGTGGCATCAGCACCTTTGGGCAGAAGGCCAATCAACGCGGCATTGGTCACACAGAACATGGACCGCTGGAAACTAGCGCAAATTTTCACCCGCACATCGCCCAAACCACGAACACTTTTAAGATAGTGCTCCTCAAGATAGTCGGGCAGATGCCGGAACATGTCCTGCATCCGCAGAGTGGGAGGGATCCCGCTGCCGCCGATGGGTAAGGGATCGGCATAGAGGGCACCGTAGGTAAACCGGCTCTTGTCGGGGGAAATTTGCTGGGCCTGGGCGTTGTAGGAAACGGTCCCCAGAAAGGGCGTGCCCCGAAAGAAAATGGACTCCACATAGGGAATCGCTGTATCGGGCAAGAATGTTAGACCGGCGGACGCAGGCATAATGTCGTAGGACTTGCCGCCGATATCCACACTGTAGGTAATGGGTCGAGCGGCATCCGCCACGAGGCCATCTTTAACATGGTCAACAATTTGGGGAATGTGGGTGATCTCCCCTCGGCGATAGCGCTCGGCCAGGGAGGTAAAAATGTCGCTCATCACCCGCCAAAACTGCCCGAGCCCGCTGTAGTAAGAGAGCTGACGAATCTGCTCGGTTAAGAATTCGGGAAAGACACGATGGAAGACTTGCAGAACCGGATTGAGTTTGATTTTGGCTGCGATCGCAACCTGACAGTTCTCCCGAAACTCATCCGTATCCAAATAGGCATCCAAACCACCGCCTCCATGCCACATCATGGCCTTCATGGTGTATTCGGCATACTCATAGTTGATGCGATCATGGCAAAAATGCTGCCACATCTTCTGAACACTAATGTCGCCATCAAAGTATTTGAAAACAGGAAACAAGACCAAAAACTGATGATCGGCAATGTGAATCAGATTTTTAGAATAGCGATCTAACACAATGCCATAGCTATCTAAGGCTCCCATCACCTCCACCACATTGTCAGGGGTGTCCGGTAAAAGGGTGCCGCCAGAGATCAAACGGTCCACATAGTGGGCAAACGGATGAATGTTAGGCACTTGAGAAGTCATCATTTGGCTCATAGGTCACAGTCCCCATCCGAACAGGTCGCTAAATCCGCTAAATCTATGTTGGTGGCAACGGTGGTCAAATCAACAGACACACCACCCGTCTCTGACACATCCCCCCGTCCACTTCTATAGGCCGGATGTACCGTTATTTCTAGCTTGATGGGCATGGCGTCGTACATGGCCGTCGTTGTCGGTTCAATCCAGCGGGTCATCCAACTGGGGCTCAGACCAAAGACAAACAGCAAACTCACCAACAAGAGAGCCGGGGCTCGGTCTTGCCAGGTCACCACCGGTAAGACAGGGTCCTGCTCTAACGCTTGGGATTCGGTCGATGCCAGCCGCCCAAAAAAGGCACGGTTCACCAACAACAAGAAGTACACCGCCGTCAACCCAGAGCCAAGCAAACACAGCAGCGTTTGGGGGACAAAGCTGACAAAACTACCGCGATAGACAATAAATTCAGAGATAAAGCCCACCATGCCAGGAATACCTGCACTGGCCATGACGGCCAACACCATAACGCTACCAATGAGGGGCAACCCCCGCTCTGGATTTAGCAGCCCGCGCAGTACGGTCAAATCGCGTGTGCCAGTCTTTTTGTAAACCACCCCAACGACCAAGAACAGAAGGGCCGATATAAATCCATGGCTCAACATCTGAAATACTGCCCCTACATAGCTTAGGGGGTTAGACGCCGCCGCTGCCAACAGCACATAGCCCATGTGCCCCACCGAACTGTAGGCCACCATTTTTTTCATATCGGTTTGGGCAATCGCGGCCAGAGACCCATAGAGGACGCTGATCACGGCCCACCAGGCAAGGTAGGGAGCCAAATCTACCCACACCTCAGAGAATGTAGTCACCCCAAAGCGGAACAACCCGTAGGTACCAAGCTTTAGTAAGACTCCCGCCAACAGGACAGAAATAGGTGTGGACGCCTGCACATGGGCGTCGGGAAGCCAGGTGTGAAGGGGAAAAAGAGGAATTTTTATACCAAAGCCAATCAACAAAGCGGCTAACAAAACCGCCTGCTGAATCCAGGGCAGCCCATGGGCCATGGTGGCACTGTAGTCAAAGCTAGATGCCCCGCTCAGCCAGACCAATCCCAGAAATGACGCCAGAATCAAAATGCCAGATATGGCCGTATAGATCAAAAACTTTGTTGCCGCATAGCCCCGCTGAGGGCCACCCCAAATGGCAATCAAAAGATAGAGGGGAATGAGCTCAAGCTCATAAAAGATAAAGAACAGCAGCAGATTTTGGGCCACAAATGCACCGGCTACCGCAAAGGTAATGATCAGCAGTAGGGGGTAATACAGCCTGGGTCGACGGACATCGTTATCACTGGCAAACACCGACACTAGCGACAGCAAACTGTTGATGATCAACAGCGGCAGCGCTAAACCGTCAATCCCGACCTCGTAGCCCAGCCCCAAGGGTTCAAGCCAGGGGATAGATTCTCGAAACTGTAGCCCTGTAATCGCCAGGTCAAACTGACTCAGCAAATACAGACTAACAACTAGGTTAATCGCCAAAACGCCTATGCTCAGGGTTTTAGCTCGTTCGCTAGTGAGTTTAGAGGGCCAACAGCCAACAACCAATGCCCCTAGCAATGGAATCAATAACAGCGCACTCAGCATCGGTATCCCCTTACCACATTGCCCACGTCATAAAAAAGCCCAAGAGACTTATCCCCAACACAATGGTGAAGATATAGCCCTGGGATTGACCGGAAATACTATATTTCAGGCCCTCTCCACTCATCAGCGAAACCATACCCACCAAGTTGACGGCCCCGTCCACCACGTAGCGATCAAACCAGCTCACAATGCGTGAAAACTGGCTCACAAAAAACACAACGGTGACCCGATATAGCTCTTCGGTATAAAAGTCGTTGGCTAGCAGCTCCTGCATCAGACGCATGGGTCGCTGGGTAGAGCGAGCCAGGGAACGACTCAGGGGTGCGGTACAGCCAAAGGCTAAACCGAGCACTCCAGAGAGAATCAACGCGCCGAACACCCAAGGGTTCCAATAGCGCAGCGGCGGCAGTAATGACATCCGCCTCAGCGCCAAGGGCAATAGCAAGACAAAAATGCTGAGCGAGATCATCGGGGTGCCCATCAGCCAGTTCACCGAGGGCGAACGACGGGTTTTGGCAGTGACAGGGCCTAAAAATACCAATCGAAAGACTCGCACCAGGTTAAAGACCGTCAGCGCATTGACCACCAAAAAGACAGCCGCTAAGACAGGATGCTCGCGTCCAAGAAAGTCTATGCCCAGCTGTAGTGCCCAAAATCCACCTAATGGCAGAACGCCCACCATGCCGGCACCGCCCACCACAAAAGCAATTGTTGTCGCTGGCATGCGGGACCAGACCCCACCCAGCTCAGTAATGTCTTGGCAGCTGGTGTTGTTGATAATGGCACCGGTGCTCATAAACATTAGAGCCTTGGCCACGGCGTGGGTAAACAGCAGACCGATGGCCACACCGGGCCATTCCGCACCGACGGCAATAAACACTAAGCCAATATAGGCACTGGTGGAATAAGAGAGGGCACGCTTGAGGTCAATTTGTGCGATCGCAACCAATGAAGCTCCAATTGCCGTCGTCGTCCCAATGCCAATCAGCACATTCAAAACCACCGGAGACAGAATTACGATTGGCTGCAGCTTAATCAATACGTAGGCACCACAGGTCACCACCACCGAGTTTCGCAGAATTGAAGCCGGGCTAGGCCCTTCCATCGCTTCATCTAACCAAAGGTGCAGCGGAAACTGAGCGCATTTACCCGTCGGCCCCGCAATCAAGACCACCCCCAACAGCGTCGCCGCCATCGGGCTCAAATCCGCAACCTTCACCCACACATACAGCTCGTTGTAATGGAGATCTACGGCCCAGCTCGCTAAGGCAAGCACCCCCATCAACAGCAAAATATCCCCAACGCGCTTCGTCAAAAATGCATCCCGAGCAGCCTTAACCACCAAGGGCTGGGCATACCAAAAACCAACTAGCAGATAGGTCGAGAGCGTCAGTGTCTCTAATAGAAAGTACGCTAAAAAGAAGGAGCCACTCAGCAAAACACCGCTGACAGCGCCCTCAAAAAAGCCCAGCAGCGAAAAGAACCGAGCCAACGCCCAATCTTTTTCCATGTAGCCCAGACCATACATCTGAGCCATCAGCGCCAACCCCGCCGAACGCTCCAGCGCCCCGAGGTTCAGCACCGACAAATCCAGGTCAAAACTCAGGGTCATGTCCGCGCCCTGCAGCCACTGAAACTGCAGCTCCACTGAACCCACGTTCCAAATGCCCGCAAATACACAACTGCCATGGACAAACGCCAGGGCAGTCATGAAAATGTTGATGTAGACCGCTGGCCTAGGCCCCGTTCGCTTCACCAACCCCGTAGACCACGGCAAGGACAATAAAACCCCCGCAAACCCGTAAATCGGGATTAGCCAACTCAACTGAATTAAAGACTGCATCATTGCCATCAAAGAGCCCACCGGCAACCCATAAACCACCTTAAACAGGCATCAGCCCGTCCACACATGCGCCCACAACATCCACGTTCCAAACCCAAAGTCCAGAACGTTCAGACACAAACTTGGCCAAATTGTCCATCACGCCCCTAGCGCGCAGAAAGCTTAAAATAGCCAGATACATTAAAGGCTTGGCGACCACATCTCAGTTGCGATCGCTAGCCCAGACAAAATCTACAGCTAGTTTTAAGATCCCATAATTTTTCTAATGGTACCTGATGGGCACCCCCAGACGAGGGCTTGTACCAATTCCTCAACAATCGGCAAATCCCGACCAATTTATGCACATCCCCATCAACAGCCACCACAAAAACCCAATGTCGGCCCAACCAAATTAGTTTGCTTCCGGCCCAAGAAACCTAAGGCCAAGGGATAAACCTCCGCCCAAAAGTTAATCGTTTACCTTTCGCAGCAAATGATCATCAGCATTGATAATGCTTAACATTAGAAACAATCATTGAGACTTATATTGTCAAACTGCTTACCCCCTCGTATTCTGAATTGTAGTCATGGAGTTATTGCAGACTAAAGGTTTGCAAGATACGTCTCGCTGTGTAAAGAGATTCCAAAAGAATTCTTAATACCGTTCAGCTGAGACACAGATGCTTAAACAAAAGCTGTTTTATCTAGGAGATTTGCGACAATGCCGATTGCCGTAGGAATGATTGAGACGCGCGGTTTTCCCGCGGTTGTAGAAGCTGCTGACGCGATGGTCAAGGCCGCGCGTGTGACCCTAGTTGGCTACGAAAAGATCGGTAGTGGTCGTGTGACCGTTATTGTTCGTGGTGACGTATCTGAGGTTCAAGCGTCAGTTGCCGCTGGTATTGAGTCTGCTAAGCGAGTTAACGGTGGTGAAGTGCTATCCACCCACATCATTGCTCGTCCCCACGAAAACCTGGAGTTTGTGCTGCCCATTCGCTACACCGAGGCAGTTGAGCAGTTTCGTGCCTAGGTTTTTAGTTTCAGTTACTCAGGAGAAGAGTGTCAGCAGACGAGGGAAAAAATCTAAGGAAATTGAAGAAGGTGCAAAGAGCCGAGCTTAACGGGCGTAAAGTTCTTACTGGTTCAGTTTGTCAGTGAGGATGGAGGTTTGCTTCCTGACTATGAAGTGGCAGCCGATGTTGTGGGGGCCGGACCTGGAGAATGGGTTTTGGTCACCCGCGGCAGCGCTGCTCGTCAGCATGACGGCTATGGGCAAAGACCGGTGGATGCTGCGATCGTTGCCATTGTCGACACCGTTAGTCTGGATTCTGGCTCGCTCTACGACAAGCGTGAGGATTTTAGTTAGTAGCTTTCTTGGAAGGATATGGGCCGATGGTTCATCAAGCCATGGCAACATCTTCTGCCCAATATCAATCGATGGCTAAGCCATTAATTGAGCCAACGGCCTTCGTTCATTCGTTTTCCCAGGTCGTGGGTAGTGTGTACATCGGAGCTGAGGTATCAATTGCCCCTGGTACCTCAATCCGGGCAGATGAGGGGTTGCCCTTTTACATAAGTAGTCATTGCGATATCCAGGACGGTGTTGTCATCCACGGTCTTGTTAGGGGATGTGTGCAGGGTGACAACGGTCAATCCTATGCTGTTTGGCTATCTCCGAGTGTCACACTCACCCACAAAGCATTGATTCATGGCCCCGCCTATTTAGGTGAGGGAAGTTTTGTTGGCTTTAGGTCAACAATTTTTAATGCTCGCTTGGGTGCCGGTGTGATCGTAATGATGCATGCCTTGGTCCAGGACGTTGAAATCCCCCCAGGCCGATGTGTGCCCTCTGGCGCTGTGGTGACCACCCAGGCCCAAGCTGATGCTCTACCCAGGGTAACCGAGGCAGAGCTGGCCCTTGTTCGAGATATTGTTGAACCCCATATTCACGAGCGTTCCTACGATTCTCAAGTAGGAGACGCTACTAACGCATTTAAAAATTATTCCGAATATCCAGATGGTGCAGCCAATGCTGTCGCCGTTAAATTAGCCCGCCATTCGGCGAGCAGCTCAAACACCCCACACACCACCGACAACGTTGGTATAGATACTATGCAAGCACTAGCACCCGAGATCGTTCAGCAGGTTCGCCAGTTTTTAAGCCAGGGCTACAAAGTTGGTTCAGAATATGCAGACAAACGTCGCTATCGCAGCGGCGTCTGGCAGAGCTGTCCCGTTGTTCAATCTAACCGTGAGGGAGATGTATTTTCCTCACTGGAGCGCTGTTTAGCAGAGCATGAAGGAAGCTATGTGCGGATCTTTGGTATTGATCCTGTTGGCAAGCGTCGCGTGGGCATGATGACGGTTCAGCGCCCCGATGGTAAGCCCGTTCAGGCTAGTAAGAGTGCGGTTGCCTCCTCGTCTCAGCCGGTTGCTTCAGCAACCAACGGCAGTAGCCCCGGTGGTGATGTTGCCGGTCAGGTACGGGCCTGGCTACGTCAAGGTTACAAAATTGGTACCGAGCATGCCGATAAGCGCCGTTATCGTAGCGGTGTGTGGCAAACCTGCAGCCCCATCCAAGCTACCCGTGAGTCAGAAGCCATGGAAGCCTTACAGGGTTGTTTGACCGAGCATGCTGGCGAGTATGTGCGCATGTTTGGCATTGACCCTGTCGCCAAGCGGCGGATTGCGCCGGTTACCATTCAGCGAGGGGATGGTAAGCCCGCAGGATTACAGACATCCAGCAACGGTTCTGCACCAGCAGCCAGCCAAAGTAGTGCCGCGGCCCCCACAACAAGTGATGAACTGGTCCCCCAGATTCGCTCCATATTGGCCCAGGGCCAAAAGCTCGGCATTGAAATTGCGGATAAGCGCCGCTATCGTATCAGCGTCTAGGGATTCGGCGGCCTTAGCTGCTGTGCAGCTGGTTTTGGCAGCCCATGCTACTGACTATGTCCGCATTTTTGCCGTTGACCCCCGGGCCAAGCAACGGGGTCGTGCTGTCACCATTCAAAAGCCCGGTCAGGCTCCCAGTGGCTCCAGCAGTGCTAGCGCGCAACCGGCGTCTTACGGTGGCAGCAACGGCCGCGCTGCCAATGCGAACGGCAACGGTAGTCAGGCGTCGGTGAGTTCTGATTTGGCACAGCAGGTAACCCAGTTGGTGAACCAAGGCTATCGCGTCAGCACTGAATATGCTGATAAGCGTCGCTATAGAAGCGGTGCATGGCAAACGGGCAACCCCATTAGCGGAAATCGACCGTCTGAAGTGATTGCGGCTCTAAAAGCGCAGCTAGCCGAGCACTCTGGGCACTATGTGCGTCTGGTGGGTGTTGATCCCAGAGCCAAGTGCCGTGTCCTCGAAACTACGATTCAGCGCCCGTAGTGTACCTTAGTTAGTCCAACTCCAGCACCGCCGCGATGGAACCCTCGCCTCTACATTTTGTGAGTCATACCCATTATTATCGCGGCGGCGACGTTGTTGTTGATGCTGCGGCAGCCATTGCTCCAGGTGTGGTGCTAAGGGCTGCCCCCGGTGGCGCTATTCGCATTGGTGCGGGGGCATGTGTAGGTGCGGGGGTGGTTATTCAGGCTAAGCAAGGCTGTGTGTTTATTGAGGCCGGGGCGAGTTTGGGTACGGGTGTGCTGATTGTGGGTCAGGGTCATGTGGGGAAAGACGCCTGTGTGGGGTCGTCTAGCACGCTGATCAATCCTGCGATCGCACCCAATGACATCATTCCGCCCTGTTCTTTAATAAACTCCCAGTCAGCCAATTCCCAGACGCCCAGTTCTGCCCCAGCCAGTTCTGCCCCAGCCAGTTCTGCCTCTGAAAACGGGTCATCTGGCTTTCGCACATCTAGCT
>CALBPH010000061.1 GCA_937899365.1 uncultured Leptolyngbya sp. | reverse complement strand
GTTTTCTGCACCACTAAGGGAAGGCGTCTTTAACGAGATTCAAAATACGGTGCGAACTGACAAGTCAGCGCTGCGCTATTGCAAGTGTTTACAATCTAATTTTGGCAATGCATGATACTCCTGACCATGAGGCTTTTGCAAAGTTTAAGCTGGAAAACTGGTTTGAGAAACTCATTTCGTAGTTAGATACGTTCTGATTCCAGGCGACCGTCTACCAGATTAATAATTCGGTCTGCCACATCCAAAATGCGATTATCATGGGTAATCATCAGTACGGTGCTGTTCTCTCTCCTTGAGAGTATGTGTAGATAATTCACTACATCTCGACCTGACTTTTTATCCAAGGCAGCGGTTGGCTCGTCTGCTAGAATTAACTTTGGATGGTTGACTAGAGCTCGGGCAATAGCTACCCGCTGCTTTTGTCCACCAGAGAGAGATTGGGGTTTGTAGTTTACTCGGTCGGCCAGACCTAAGGCGCTGAGCATAGCCATTGCCTGATCGCGTTTTGAGGAGAACTCTCCGGTGAGTTCCACCGCCATCTCTACATTCTGACTAGCGGTTAAGGATTCAAATAAATTGTGAGCCTGAAAGATAAAACCGATGTTGCGGCGTACATTAACCAGGTCTCGATCACCTAAGCCCATAAGTTCTTGATCAAGGATGCGTAGGCTACCGTTCTGGAGCTGTCGTAACCCGCCTACCAGAGTTAAAAGAGTGGTTTTACCGGAACCTGATGGACCAGTGAGAATAACAATCTGGCCCTTGGGTAGCTCTAAGGAGATATCAAAGAGAACTTGCTTGCTGAGATCTCCAATACCAAAGGAATAGTTGAGCTGTTGGATTTGCACTGCCAGGTTATTACTAAGGAAATTAGTTTTAGATTGTTGCTGAGCTTTAAACATGTTCTTAATCTGACTCGACACCTACATAAATAAATTTTCTAAAAAACGTCTGCCGGATCAGTAGTTTGAACTTTACGCACTGCGATCGCACCCGATACCAAACACATAATAAAGGTTGTTATGAGCAAATTCATAACACGCTCTGATGTCATCTGGAAAAAGAGACCGGTGGCATTGATTGCCATTGTGTAAAAGAGCTGGCTCACCAAAAAACCAGGAATAAATCCCAACACTGATAAGATCAAAGCCTCCTGAATGACCACCTTCAAAAGATAATCATTCCTATACCCCATCGCCTTCAGCGTGGCATACTCAGACCAATGGTCCGCGACATCTGTGTAGAGAATTTGATAAACCAAAATAACGCCGACAAGAAAGCTCATGCTGGTGAGCAATGAAAAAATAAAGCCGATCAGGCTATTTTCTTCCCAATATTGTTGCTCACGCATGATAAACCCATTGTCACCATCGCGAGCCATCACCAGGACATCATTGGGCAAACTCTCTTGCAAGGTTTCAACGATACGTTCTACGTTAGCACCCGGTTCCAGTTTAATCACACCGATATCAACCGTAGCAAAGCTACGTTGATCTTCATCGGGGCCTCGATCGGCAAAGTATCGCAGGAAATTTTGATCGCTCATGATCAGATTGCCATTACCCGATGAAAAGTCAGTCCCCATCGTAAAAGTACCAACAAGACGAATACGACGAGCCGCTAACTCACTGATCACGCCTATGGCTACGGGGCCCACTGCTGGACGGGATCGGGTATCCATGAGGGCCGTTTCTGGAAGTCTTAATTGTTGACGATAGCTATCAATTTCCGGAATAGTCAAAACCGACTCATCAGGATTGAGCGCAGTTACCCTAACTGAATTTGCTTGATGGGTTTCTGGATTTTCCCAGTTTACTTCACTGATGTATAAGGCATAAGCATTTTGTACCCCTTCAAACGCCCGAGCCTGATACAATCGTCGCCGAGCAAACGTCTGGGGTACAGACACGTTTGTACGTAGGGGATTAATCATAATCACCTCGCCATTTAAACGGTTAATGAGCTGCAGCTGACTATCAAACAGCGCATTCATAAACCCGCTAAATACAAACATCATCAAAACGGCAAACCCCACACCCACCAGGGAGGTAGCAAAACGACGGCGATCATGGGTGAGATTTAACCAGGCAAGGGGAACTCGCTGAATCATGAACAATTCCCTAAAAGATTTCGGCGGGGTCAGTGGTGACCGCTTTCCTAACGGAGATAAGACCCGATAGGCTACACATCAGTAAGGTTAAGCCCAACACAAAGATCAGTCGAACGCCATCCATAACAATGACTATTGCCCCGCCTGCGGCCGCTGCCGTTAGGCGATACAGTCCAATGGAGGCAATAAGACCGGGAACATAACCCATAACAGCCAGAAGAATGGCTTCTTGTAGAACAATCTTAAATAAATATCGGGAACGATATCCCATGGCCTTCATCGTCGCATATTCAGGCAAATGGTTGCGAATATCGGTAAATAGAACTTGATAAACAATGATGACGCCAACCACAAAGGAGACCACCACACCCATGTTAAAAATAAAGCCAATGTTAGTGGACTTTGTCACATAGTCAGTGTCGTGCTGGATAATGCCTGATTTGGTGTAAACCTCTACATTGGCAGGCAGAATCGATCGCATCTTTTTTGCTAACCCTTCAGGGGAGGTGCCAGACTTAAGTTTAACAAGACCGACATTGATCAAATTGAGCGGGCGAGGCTCTAGATATCGTGAAAAATCTAAGTCACCCATGATTAAGGTGCCATTAGCGAGCAGCCCGGCACCCAGGGCATAGGTGCCGCCGATGGTGACCCGGCGACGAGCAGCTTCAGTAACGGTACCAGTTTCCTTGGGGCCATATTCTGGCAGTGACAATTGGTCTATAAATACGGTTTCTGGCTGACTAAGAATATGGCGGGCATCATCTCCCTGGAATTCCGGCATCAGAAATACTGGGTCATGGGGATTGATGCCAAAGGCAAAAATGGCACTACTAACCCCAGTTTCTGGATTGCGCCACATTAAAAAATCGCTATAAAGGGGCATGACCTGCTCAACGCCATCTATGCCCGCGACCTGGTACAGTCGATCCCGTGGAAATGTCTTGGAGATACTGAGCTCTAGGGTCTCTGACGAGATTAAGAATAGATCCGCATTGAATTGCTCATAGAGTTTAGTGGATGTGGCAATTAAAACCCCCATTAAACCAAGGATCAAGAAAATCATAAAAACAGCAAAGGCGATACCTGCGATCGCTACCAACAATCGGGTGCGCTCATGCACCAAATTAGCCCAGGCCACCGAAATCTTGGCCATAGCTAGCTCTCTCCAGACTCAATATCGGGTTTGATATCAATCAAGACATCTACTTGCAGATTGGTCAGCATGGCTATCACCTGATCTTGATCGACAGCAATACGCACTTCCACAATGCGAGCATCTGCATTAGCGGCAGGGTCATCATCCAACACATCGTTTTTAAAGATCTGTAGACCAACCGTTTCCACCGTGCCATTTAGCTCTCCTGAAAACGCATTGTTGCGGCTAGTGATGGTAGCCTTTTGTCCAGGTTTTACTAACCCTACATCGGTTTCATAGACCTCGGCCACTACATACATTTCATCCGTATTGCCCATGGACAATAACCGATTGCTAGATACAGCTTCACCAGGACGTACATGAATCTCTAAAATTTGGCCCGCTGCCGGTGCCTTGATGACCGTACGATTGAGCATGGCGTCAGCTAAGGCTAAGTTTTGCTGAGCTGTTTCGACACCAGATTCTACAGAAGCTAAATTTAAACTTGACTCTGCGATAGAAACCTGAGCCGCTGCATTGGCTAACGCTGTATCTCTAGCGATCTGCAGTTGAGCTTTGGTCGCTTGAGCATTGACTATATCACTGGAAAGTTCGTCTACCTGGGTCTGTTGTCGATCTAAATCCTGTTGGGTAATAGCTCACTGACTAAACAAGTTCTTCAAGCGGGCTAAATCGGTTTCTGCTAAGGCCAGACGGGCTTGCAAACTTCGAATTTGGGCAGCCTGGGCCTCAATAGCTTGAATCTGGGGCTGATCAATTTGCCCTGCTTCAGTATTTGCTTCAGTGACCCGAGCAGCCCCTAAACGTTGTTCAGCCGCTAGAGTTTGCCGAGCTTCGGCCAGCTGACTAGCTGCATAGTTACGCTCGGCCTTACGAATCTCGTATACATCCAACTCAGCTAGAATCTGACCTGACTCTACTTGGGTTCCTTCTGTTACAAACAGTTTAGCCAGCACCCCTGTTTCTGCCGCCGCCACATCAATCACTTCACCTTTGGGTTCAATCCTGCCCAAGGCAGCTATATTCACGCGCCTGGGAGGAAGCGTTGTCTCTTCTTCAAGGGCAGTCTGACGGGGTTGCTGGCCTGAACGTATTACGAGCAGCGATACACTACCAGCGATTAACAAGAGTGCTACCCCGAACCAAACACTGTTTTTCCTTAAGGTGTTTTGATCAGACTTTAGAACCATATGAGGGGTGATTTTTTTCTCTAGGGTGAGGGCAATAGAGAAACCTATGAGAACTATAATTCAATTCTCTGCAGTTGGGATTAACTTAATAAGTTGGGATAATAATCTCTGTGGAAACATCGGATGATTGATAAAAAAATGATCGCCGGGAACGGCCTCTAGTGTAAATTTACTCGTATGTTTTCGCCAGGCAGCTACATCAACTTGCTTTGCTATCTCATCTTGCTCTCCCCAAAAGCAGGTAACTGGGCAAGTTAGACTCGTATCCGATCGATATTGATAGGTTTCCAGCAGTGAGAAATCTGCTTTCAACATAGGAAGCATCAATTCCATCATCTCTGGGTTTTTCAAAACACTCTCAGGGGTGCCATTATATTGGCGTAATTCAACAATAAAATTAGCGTTGGATAAGCCATGGATCGGAGGTCTATCGGGAGGTAAGTGAGGTGCTCGGGCTGCCGCTGTCCAAAGATGGAGCGGGGTAAGCTGCACTGTCTGTTGTAGCCATCGACAAACCTCAAATGCAATCCTTGCCCCCAGGCTATGACCAAAACAGGCAAACGGAATATCTAAAAAAGGCACTAAAGCAGGTCCCAGCACTGGTATTAGGGAATCAATACTGGTATAAGGAGTCTCAAATAAGCGTTTGCCTCGGCCAGGCAACTCAACTGCACACACCTCGACTGTTGACGGTAGTAACTCAGGCCAGTCATGGAATATCCTGGCTGAGCCGCCTGCATGGGGAAAACATAGAAGCCTTAGTTGAGAATGTGGTTTTGGATGGGAACAGACAATCCATTTACCCATGGGCATTCATCTATTGTAGTTGTGTGCAAAATTGAGAGCTATAAGCCTGATAAGGCACGACGATCTACCTTACCATTGGCTGTCAAAGGTAATGCCTCAAGAAATTTAAAGTGTGACGGCACCATGTATGCAGGCAATTTCTGAGTCAGGTAACTGCGCAATTCTTTTATATTAGGAGAGTGTCCCTGTTGCGGAATTACGTAGGCCGTTAATGACTGTTGACCATGTGGTCCATTGGTAGCGGTCACTAAGACATTCTTAACAGTTGGATGCTTTGTCAGTGTGGATTCAATTTCTCCAGCTTCGATACGATGTCCCCTCAATTTAATTTGGAAATCGGCTCTACCCAAGAACTCAATGTTACCATCTGGCAAATAACGACCTAAATCACCGGTGCGATAGATCCTCTCTCCGGTGCGAGGGTGCTTGATAAAATTAGCAGCCGTTTTTTCCGGGTTGCGCCAGTAACCCTTGGCTAGTTGCACACCAGCGCAATACATCTCTCCTGGCACCCATATGGGACAATCTTCCAGATTGTTATTCAGAACATAGTATTTTGCATTGGCCATGGGTTTACCATAGGGAACACTTTTCCAATTGGGATCAATATCCTGAATCAGATAACCGATATTCCAGATTGTGGTTTCAGTGGGACCACCAATGCTCAAAATGTTTAAGTCTGGAGATAATGCTTTGAGCCGACCCACGAGGGGAACCGGCAACCAGTCTCCACCCAAAATTGCTAAACGCAAACTCTGGGGCAATTTTTCAGATTTAATCTCAAGATAATTAACCAGCATTTCCATCATGGCTGGCACCGAATTCCACAGGGTCACCCGCTCCTTGATCAGTAAATCCAGCCAGTGGCGTGCAAATTTAGCCGCCGCCACATCTGGCATGACAATTGTTCCACCAGCCGCTAATGGGCCAAAGATGTCATAAACTGAGAGATCATGATTGAGGGCCGTGAGCGCCAGCACCCTATCTTGAGAACTGACTTGAAACCGTTGGTTAGTATGGATGACGACATTGACGACATTCCGATGGGTAATCATCACCCCTTTGGGTAGACCTGTGGAGCCGGAGGTATAAATAATATAGGCGAGACTATCAGGGTCTCGAATTAGTGGTAATTGATGTTCAGAACTTGGAGTTAAATGGACTAAATCAACTGCTAATTGCTTGATGGATGCTGGCCACGTTAGCTTTTCTTCCAACCATGATTGCGTTAGTACAATGTTGACACCACTATTCTCCAGAAGATATTGAAACCGCTCTGCGGGTAGATCCGGATCAATCGGCACATAGGCGGCACCAGCCGCTAAAGTACCAAGCACTCCAACAATCTGTTCCCACCCTTTCTCCATAACAATAGCGACCAGATGATTGGGGCGGACATCTAACAAGTGCTTTAAATAGTGACCTACCTGACTAGCGCGGTGGAATAAAGTGTCGTAGGTAATGGATTCCTTGGAAGTAGCAATGGCAATTTGTTGAGGTTGCTGCT
>CALBPH010000060.1 GCA_937899365.1 uncultured Leptolyngbya sp. | reverse complement strand
GTCTAGATTGTTTTGGCTACTTTGGGTAGCGACCGTTGCCTATGTGGGACTGCTTTTACTATCGCCCCCCAGTTGGCTGCCTGGAGAACCGATTTGGGCGATTCAACCGGAGACGATTCAAGAGGTTTTGAACGAATCTCTGAATTTCTTTTTTATTCTGCCGTTGCTAAATCTCTTAGGGATTAGCTATGTGCACTCACCCATGGTAAATCCGGCTACCCAAGGGTTTTTTAACCTGGTTGAAGCCTGGATATTCATGTTTTTGCCTTTAATGCTGATGGATCAGCGCAGTCAGCACCTGCCTAGGATGATGATTTGGGGGCTGGCAATGTTTTTAACTAATGTTTTTCTGATGCCCTACATGGCGCTACGGCTAGAACAGCCTCTGGAAAATCAGCTAAATAGGGCAAATAAAGGAACTCTAGCCCGATTATTTGGGTCTTTGGGACTAACTGTGGGTACTTTGGCCGTTATTTGGTTTTGTTTTAATCGGCCTGAGCTGGGTGGGATACTGAGCCGATGTGGCTATCTAGGGCAGCAGATAGTGAGTAATCGAGTCACCCTAGCGTTTACGGTCGACATGGCGTTGTTTTGGTTATTTCAGGTCTGGCTAATGGGGGCGATTATTCCTATCGGTGAGCAAACCAGACCCCTGCGCTTTATTCCTTTTTGGGGATTGGCTATTTGGCTGTTGATCTGAGCTATTGATTTGGATGAGGGTTGACGGCTAGGGTTTGACGCTGCCGTTGTGGATTTAGAGATGGTGCGTTTGGCTTCGGTGTGCCATATGGCTGCATCTTTCAGGCAAAAGCCATGGCTGGGATCAGTAACGTCTTTGCTCCCAGACGTTTTGCCGATGATACGTGATTTCACTCACCGTTTGCAGAGATTTTGATCACAGCAGACGCATCATTTGTATCACCGATGACGGGCTTGAGTATCACAGGTTTTAGGCCATGAAATCACATTGAGCTTGCTGGATTTGGGGGATGATTAAATCAATCCGATAGTTGGATTTAATCCAAAAATTGGAGTTCCTGAAAAGCGACATCACAGTACTTACTGCCAATTTGCCGTACGAGCTGTGCTCCTTGCATTGGGATCTAGCGTGGGCTAAGCCCTTGACAAGCTCTCCTACATGTTTCCTTCACACAGATCAAGAACACATGCTCCTCTGGCGTTGCCAGGGGAGCCTTTTTTTTTTCAAGTCATGATTCAAGCAAATCATAAAGATTTGCAATCTGCACTACAAATCGATTTAAGCTAGTCAGAATAGGGTTTTGAGCTAGAGGCCGACAGCGTTCTAATGAGTATCAAGTTAGCTGCTAGGGTGCAGCAAGTCACACCTTCAATGACTTTGGCGATTTCTGCTAAGGCGAAGGAAATGAAGACGGAAGGCCTAGACATCTGTAGCTTTAGTGCCGGTGAGCCTGATTTTGATACTCCAGCGCATATTCGAGAGGCGGTTAAACAGGCGCTTGATAGTGGTAAGACACGCTATGGTCCGGCGGCGGGCGAACCTCAGCTGAGGCGTGCGATCGCAACCAAGCTGCGTACCGACAATAAGCTGCCCTATAACCCTGAAAATATCATCGTCACCAACGGCGGCAAGCATTCCCTCTACACGCTAATCATGGCCACTGTGGAGCCAGGAGATGAGGTGCTGATTCCAGCGCCCTACTGGGTGAGCTATCCAGAAATGGTGAAGTTGGCCGGTGGCACGCCGATCATCATTCCCGCCACCATCAAAAACGACTACAAAATTACGCCTGAGCAGCTTCAGCAGGCGATTACGCCGAAGACTAAGTTTCTGATTTTTAATTCTCCTTCTAACCCGACGGGGATGGTCTATAGCCCCGACGAGGTGAGGGCCCTAGCTAAGGTGGTCCTGGCCAATGATATTTGGGTGGTGGCGGATGAAATCTACGAAAAAATCCTATACGACGGGGCTCAACATCTCAGCATAGGTGCGGTGAGCGATGCGATGTTTGAGCGCACCATTGTCAGCAACGGATTTGCTAAGGCCTATGCCATGACCGGCTGGCGGCTGGGCTATTTGGCCGGTCCAGTCGAATTGATCGATGCGGCGAATACGTTACAAAGCCAGAGCACATCGAATGTATGTACGTTTGCCCAGTATGGTGCGATCGCAGCCCTAGAATCCCCCCAGGATTGTGTCGAAACCATGCGTCAGGCCTTTGCAAAACGGCGTACGGCCATTATCGATGCGGTCAATTCAATTCCTGGTCTTAGCTGCGTTGTTCCCAACGGAGCGTTTTATCTATTTATTGACATCAGCAAAACGGGTTTGCGGTCCCTAGACTTTTGTACGCGGCTGCTTAACGAGAAATATGTTGCCGCTATTCCTGGGGTGGCCTTTGGTGCCGATGATGCTATTCGTATCTCCTATGCCACCGACCTGCCCACCATTGAGTTGGGTATGGAACGGCTCAATGATTTTGTACAGCAAATAACCTAGGTCGGCCCTTGGAGATCGGTTGGTGTTAACTGGTTTGAGGGGCTTTAATTATAGTTGTTATCTGAGAAATGTTTGGCATACCGAGACCCCATTGAGACCTCGGTATGTACCTTGTACAGTAGAGAACGAACCTAGACATACTCCCTTGATATTGCTTGATCAAACAACAGCTGTCAGTTGGCTGCTGTGTTTGCATATCAAGGAATTTTTCATGTGGACATAACACTGGCAGAAACTCTGCAAATGTGTTGACAAACAATTTAATGTTGTCATGAATGTTCTTCATCAATTTTTGTGGGTTTCCCGGAGAAATGTTGTTGTTCTACTGTGAGACTTCACAATGGCTACCGTTGATAGTGTTGTCGTAAAGCTCAGGTGATTTGAATACAACCGAAATGAGATCTAACGGAACAATAACATCGGAATCTGAGTACTTCTTAGGAGTTGAACCGTGGTGCTGCCAATGACCAGGTGGCGGATGCGACGATGGCCATAGGCCCCCATCACTAGCAGGCTGATCTGATGTTGTTCGACATAGTTAGCAATCACCTGTTCAGGATCGCCGGTGCTGAGGCTGGCGATCAGGGTATGCCCAACAGACTGCTGAAGCTTGTCTTTAGCCTTGGCCAGCTGCTCAGAGCGCTCGGTATCTGCGTCTGACTTAGCGACCGTTAACAAATGAATCTCGATATCCTTAAACCCATCGGCATTGTCCACCAAGAAGTTTAAAATCCGTTTGCCCGTGGGGCTACCATCGTAGGCCACCAGCAAGCGCTCAATGGGGGCAAAGGTTTGGGGGGTAACCAGGCAGGGCTTGGTGCTGCTGCGCACAATGCGGTCAATGTTGGCCCCCAGGTGCCCTGAGGCAAACTCCGCGGCCTCACCCCGCTTGCCCAGCACCACCATGTCGGCACCTGCCTCAAAATCATGGAAGCAATCCACCAAAAACCCGGTTTGGTTGATCAGTTCCACATCGCTTAGCCCTTCTGCCTTGAGTACCTGGTCGGCATTTTTCAAAATCAGTCGCGCGCGCTGATTGTTGAGTTTGGCCCTTTCATGCTCTAAGTTGACCAACTCGTTTAAAAGCTGTTCTGATGCCCCCAGGCCAATGCTGCCGCTAAAGTTGCCGGTAGAAACGACCTTTTGGCTGCGAACATCGGTGACAAACAGTACCTGAGTCTGAGCCTGAAACTGATTAGCAAACCAGGCACCGTAGCGATAAATGCCCTCTGCAAAGGCAGAGCCGTCGGAGCATAGGAGAATCGTTTTCATGCGTAGTTTTCTCGAAAGAATGAAGTCTGGGAAAGCGCAGCGATGCTAGTAGTCTATCAGGGCAAGATTTTACAGATATAGGCGCGTTCCATGGAACGCGTCACCCCTAAATTTTGAGATTCCATCAAATCTACGTCCGCTCGCTGGCGACAAGTTCCTCATCAGTGGCAAGGCGGTTTAGCAGGGTGGCACTCGCTTCATTAAGGCCCACCACCGTTACCTCCACCCCTTTACGGCGAAACTTCTGTACAGTTTTATCCAGCACTTCAACAGCACCCTGGTCCCACAGCTGGGCGTTGCTAAGGTCAATGGTTACCTGCTCAATTAGCTCAGTGAAGTTAAAAGATGCCGAAAATTCATCCCGAGATAGAAAGAAAATCTGCCCGGCTACTTTGTAACTCCGGTGGGCACCGTCGTCACTCAGAACCTTATCGACAAACACCAGCTTGGCCACTTTTCGGGAGAAAAATACCGTACTCATGACGATGCCCGTTGCCACGCCCAAGGCAAAGTTGCGGGTAAAAATAATCACAAACATGGTCGTCAGCATCACGGCGACCTCACTGCGGGGAACGCGGCGTATGTTTGTAAAGGACGACCAGCGGAAGGTTCCAATGGACACCATGATCATGACAGCTACCAAGGCGGCCATGGGCATTTGTCTTACCCAGTCTTGCAAAAACAAAATGGCCACTAGCAAAAATATCCCAGCAGACAGAGTAGAGAGCCGACCCCGCCCTCCAGACTGAACGTTAATCACCGACTGACCAATCATGCCGCACCCGGCCATACCCCCAAAAAAGGCGGTGACCATATTGGCGATGCCCTGGCCTTTGGCTTCCTGGTTTTTATCGCTAGGGGTATCGGTAAAGTCGTCTACTAGAGACGCTGTTAGGAAAGATGCCAGCAGCCCCACAATGGCCAAGGTAAACGAGTAAGGCAGAATAATTTGCAGCGTTTCTAGGGTGAAGGGCACCTGGGGCAGGGCAAATAGGGGCGGCGTCGTGGGCAGTTCACCCATGTCGCCCACAGTGGGTACATCAAGACGGAGTGCGATCGCAGCAATGGTCATCACCGCCAGGGCCACCAGCGGAGACGGCACCACCTTGGTAAACCGAGGCAGAATGTAGATAATACCGAGGGACAGCAGCGTCAGCACGTAGACCATGCTTGGCACATTGGTCAGCTGAGGCAGCTGCGCCAGAAACAGCAGCACCGCCAGGGCGTTGATATAGCCAATCATCACCGCTCGGGGCACAAACTTCATCTGGCGACCCAGCTTCAGCACTCCAAAGAGCACCTGAAAAATGCCGGTCAAAAATGTGGCCGCCAGCAGATATTGCAGCCCGTGGTCCTTAACCAAATCCACCATCAGCAACGCCATCGCCCCGGTCGCCGCCGAAATTGAGGCCGGTCGACCCCCTAGGAATGCAGTAATCACCGCAATGATAAAGGAGGCATAGAGACCCACTTTTGGGTCCACACCAGCGATGATGGAAAATGAGATGGCCTCAGGAATTAGCGCCAGACCCACCAAGGCTCCGGCCAGCAGGTCATCTTTGGGGTTGAGCAACCACTCCCGTTTCAGGGCACGCAAATTTAGGGAACGAACGTTGAGATTGGAAATGTTCAAGGGGTCTCCTTAAGCCTGGAAATGAAAATCTTGGTGAATAGGGCAGCTTGTCTATCTCACCTTTCTAACCGGTGAGTCGGGCTAGTCAGTAACCTTAAACCCTCGGCGGTAGAGCCTCAAAAGCAGCAGGCTGACTTGCCCATAATGATTAAGGGTCGCTAAACGGTTATGGCTAAGGAATTGAGGACGTGAGTATATCTACTTAACATTTCTTTGCCTATGCCTATCTAAAGGCAAATTGGCGGCAGTGTCTAGGGGTAAACGCACTAGAGACTATGAAGATGGTCTGAAGCAAAATGGTAGGGTGGGCAGTGCCCATTCGTCTTGATCAACAACCCACCCGCCATGGCCAAACAACGCTTGGATATGTATCTGGTTGAGCAAGGACTGTGTGATTCACGGCAGCAGGCTCAGCGCTGTATTCGAGCCGGTGAGGTGAAGGTGAATGAAACGGTGATTGATAAGCCAGGGACGACCATTAAAGACGATGCGGTGGTGGTGCTAAAGCAGAAGTC
>CALBPH010000059.1 GCA_937899365.1 uncultured Leptolyngbya sp. | reverse complement strand
AAGTTGCAAAGTTATAAAGAGGTGTTAGGTCTCCAGGGCCTGGCACCATTTTTTTACATCAGGGCAGGGATTCATGTCATATGAAAAACCTTCCTTAGGCATACTATAGTCATGATTAATATGTGCATCACCCTATACTATGACTCCCGATTCTGTTGTTCAACCGTTACCCAACTCTGTTGCTCAATTGCAGTGCGGCCTCGGCTGGGATGCTCAATCTGAAACAGAACTCGATTTAGATATGGCTGTGTTAGCCCTAACGGCTAGTGGGCGATTAGCCGCCGGAAAAGAGGGCTTTATCTATGCGGGGCATCCTCGCCATGCGTCTGGGGCGGTCCAGTTACTCAACGACAGCATTACTGGTGAGGGTGACGGCGACGACGAACAGCTGCTAATTAATCTGCAAAGACTACCTGACGACATCACAAAACTTATTTTTGTTGTCAACATTGACTGTGGCGAAGCGCAACAACAGGATTTGAGCCATGTCCAAAATGCTTTCTGGCGTCTTTTGAATAGTGCCAGTCGACAGGTTTTATTACACCAATCTCTGTCTGACTCGCAGTGGCAGGGCATCACAACTCTTTTTGTTGCCACATTGGAGCGTATAGACAACCAATGGCAGCTGGTCTCCACCCTTAAACCCAGCCCGTTGAAAAACTTAAATCAGCTACTCCATCACTATCTATAGCTGCGGGCCGATGATAGGGGCACGATCATGGAGGTTCATCGAGCGAC
The DNA here is from genome assembly GCA_937899365.1 of uncultured Leptolyngbya sp. GTDB lineage: Bacteria > Cyanobacteriota > Cyanobacteriia > Phormidesmidales > Phormidesmidaceae > Leptothoe. The sequence goes on along the minus strand of CALBPH010000059.1, from coordinate 1,555 downwards.
GTTTATTTAGCAGGGACCCTCTTGACTCAGTGGTGAGTCAATGAACTGAGCCCAAAACTGAGCATGTTTTACCGGTTGATCTGCCTAATCTGGAGTCAGTTCACCCCCCTGGAGGTCCCACCATGGTACAAACGTTACTTCCCCAAACCGCTGGTTTGTATGTGCAGGAGCAACTCCTGGTATTTCCGCTTAAACATACCGCAGTCAAGGCCCAAGTCAGCGGCAATCTTTCCCGCGTAGAGGTCACCCAAACGTTTGAGAATCCGTTTACTACCGCCCTCGAAGCCACCTATGTCTTTCCCCTGCCCGATGAGGCGGCTGTGGATACCATGGTGATTCGGTTTTGCGATCGCACCATCCAAGGGCGCATCGAAAAGCGCGAAGAGGCCCAGGCTATCTACGAGCGAGCTAAAAACCAAGGACAAACCGCCGGTCTGCTAGCCCAAGAACGGGCCAATATTTTTACCCAGTCCCTGGCCAATATTTTGCCAGGGGAACAGATTGAGGTAGTGATCAGCTACAGCCACCAGCTGGCCTACAAACAAGGGGCCTATGAATTTGTCTTTCCCATGGTGGTAGGACCGCGCTATGTACCAGGCAATCCTATCACCGAGTCCGATAGAGCCCAGGGGTCTGCCACCGCACCCATGACGCTCAACCAAGACACCGATTTAGTCCCCGATGCCCATCGCTTAAATGGCCCTATTTTGCCAGCCGGGGAGCGATCTGGTCACGATATTCAGGTCATGGTAGAGATTGAAACCGGCGTTGAGATAGTAAACCTGCAGTCTCCCTCTCACCAAATCGTCATAGACACCCAGGCGTCACCCACCCGCATCACCCTGGCACCCAACGATACATTACCCAACAAGTATCTAATCCTTCGCTACCAGGTGGCCGGTGCCACCACCCAAACATCCCTACTGACCCAGTCCGATCAACGCGGTGGCCATTTTGCGCTCTACATGGTGCCCGCCGTCAGCTATGACACCACCGCTTACATTCCCAAAGACATGGTGTTCCTCATCGACACCTCCGGGTCCCAGTCGGGCGCGCCCCTAGCCCAGTGCCAGGCACTAATGCGCCGATTTATCGAAGGACTCCATCCCCAAGACACCTTTAACATCGTCAACTTTGCTAACACAGCCCAGCAGCTGGCCAAAGTCTCCTTAGAAAATACCCCGCATCATCGCCAACAGGCACTGAACTATATAGATCGCTTACGGGCAGGGGGCGGTACCGAAATGCTGCGCGGCTTTAAGACCGTCCTCAACCTGCCCCAGCTGGACCCGGAACGGATTCGTAACGTTGTTCTGTTGACCGATGGTTATATCGGTAACGAAACCCAGATTTTTGCGGAGGTACAGCACTCCCTGGGCGCGTCAGCGCGTCTCCATAGTTTTGGTGCAGGCAGCTCGGTCAATCGCTTTTTGCTAAACCGTGTGGCCGAACTGGGACGGGGTATTAGCCACGTTGTTCGCCATGATGAAGCCGTTGACTCAGTGGTCAATACGTTTTTTGAACAGCTCAACAATCCGGTGCTAGGAAATCTCTC
>CALBPH010000058.1 GCA_937899365.1 uncultured Leptolyngbya sp. | reverse complement strand
GTGCAGCTCAAGCCCTTTAGCGATGAAATCTTGGCCGCTGCCGAGAAAGCGGCTTTTGAAATCTATGAAGAGAACGCCGCCCAGGATGCCGCCTTCAAAGAAATCTATGACCAGTGGAAGGCCTTCCGTGAATCGGTCTACGGTTGGAATCGTTTGAACGAGCTAGGCTTTGCCGGATTCGCCAATAAAGGGGCCTAGCTCAAGATTTTGTCTCTGCCAGGGCATCATCGGCCCGATTGTTCATCAACCACTGCAAATTCATACCAATCACCCATGATGCGGCGTGAGCGATAATTTCCACTACCAAAAGGTGTTTTTCGCTGAGGCCGATGGGCAATGCCATAGTGGGTTTGGGTGGAAATCAGCCCCTGGGTATCGATAACAAAATAGGTACCACCCTGGGCATCTATACCAATTTCCCTCACCCCATAAAGACCCAAAAATCGTTCATCCAACCTCAGCCTCCCCGCTTTAGGCAAACGTCGCCAGTCAGCTAATTGACGCTCAGCATCTGTTAATTCTGTTGCAGGTGCCTGGGCGACCCGATTTAGATAGCCAGTAAAGTATGGACGACTAATAACAAAACCTAGTAAAAAAGGGAGCTTGAGCACCACCAGATAGAGGGTCAGCAGCATCACACCTACAGTTGTGAAAATCGACCGTTGCATCGCAGCAGCCGATCTGACTTTAGAACGATGATCTCGATGGTGTGATCTGATGTGAATCATTCTCCAAACAAGAACAATGGGAATGAGCAACAGCAGCCAATTAAAGGGATAAAACCCAAAAAAGCTGATTACAATCAGGCTGAAGCTCTCGAATAATCCCACCAGCGAGCCTGGATACATACTGCTGAACAGCACGATACAGCAGCAGATTAACGTAGGTTTATGAATAAAGCGAAACCATCTGATCATGAGATTTCTCATGGAGTAGTCAGCAATGCTATGCACAACAGCTAACGCAAGTTGATACCTCTCGAAATCCCCGATGGAGACTACAGCATGCTGTCCTCATTTTTCGCACCAAGAATTAGGCCGATAGTTTGACGCCCATCATTCAGGTCACCCGTGAGCGTTGAACGCTATCAGCAGCGATGGCTATGTCGCAGCAAACCGCTGTTGGCAACTACGTAAAAGCCCTGTCTGGTTGCGATCGCAACCAGACAGGGCCCCGCCAACTACACGCAGCTTAAATTTCCTCTGCTCGGCAGTGTCCTTCACCAACATGGCCTAGACCCTTATAGATATCAGCCAGCTGAAGTTTCTCTGACTTAGTCAGCGTTGTCTCCAGGTCTTCAGGAGTCAAATTGACAACGCCATCTTCGGCTAAGGCTGCAAACGGATCAAAGCCCAGGGCACCCCGGTTGAGGATGTCATCTTCAGGGGTATCGATATCGCCAAACAGATGATCAAAATGAAAGGTGGTCTCTACCGCAGCTGTCTCACCAGGGTCTAAAATCCCTTTGCGCTCATCGCCCACAAAATCACCGCAGAAAAACTCCAACGATGGGTTCATAGCAATTTCAAAGGGAATGGTTTCACCGTCACGGCTAGCGGTACCGATGAGTCGCAGTGAGGGTTCAGTCTCGGACACTAGCTTCCAAGACAGGGCATTGTAACGACCTGCCGGGGTCTCTACCTGTCCCACCAGGATAGGCTCAGCGTTTTCATCACCTTCTGCCAGGTCCAAACTAGCTGAGTCGGTTAGCAGGGCCTTGGTTTCAGCAGTAATGTCCACATCCGTCTCCGGATTAAAAGAGGGAGCTGCCTGATAGGCAACAACATCCTGAACATTGGTATAGACGTGATCGAACTCGATTTGCCAGCCGTCTTTGGTGGTAAACCCCTGTCGAATGAAGTCTTCACCATTGGCTTCGAGTGCTAACGTACCAACCTGAGCGTCGGGCGACTGGGTACAGGCCACTCCACCCAATAGGAGTGGGAGAACGGCCAAACTCCACAGTCGAAAACGATCCCTGTTCATAATTTTTTTCCTAAAGCGGCTTTCTTATTGAAACGCTGACCTTTTGGTATCTCAATACCCCCCAGGGGGAAAAGCACCCTTAGACACAGCATCTTTATCGAAAGTTGCCCAATGACAGACTGGCATCACTGACTATCGAAAGATCAAATAAAGCTTATCTGCATAAAAATAGACCGTGATAGCAATCATGATGTTATGGCCGCTTAGCCATAATGCAACCTGCAGCTGTGGCAAAACTGATAGCCGCAATCAATAACGCAGCAGTTACCCCTAAGTCAGCGCCAATACTACCCAACACGCTCATAGCCGCAGCGCCACCGCTAAAGTAGAGACCGGTCCCTAACCCTGCTTTTGTCGGTGGGACCATGGATAGGGCATAGGGTAGGGTGCCATTGGCCACCAGACTAAAGGCAATGCCGATTGCGATCGCAACCAATACAGCAACTCCTGCTGTCCCCATCACCGTCGTCACACCAGCCGCCAAAACTAAACCCACAAAACCAATCATCATCGCCCGCCGATTTCCCAATTTGGTCGCCAGCTGACCACAGGGCAGCGCACTCAGCGCCACCGTCACAAACAAAGCCACCATAATCAACTTAGGCTGGGCAAACCCCGTCCCAGCAACCGCCTTAGGAAAGCTTTGTAGCAAAAGCCTTAATCCCAGAGCCACACTAGCTCCTGTAGCAAATATCCAGGGCAGATTGGCCCATTGCATTTTGGCATTGGCCCCCGTCGATGAGGGAGAACTGGAGACGGTTTTACCAGGATTCACCTGGCGCAATACTAAGGCCGCCAACAACAGCACGACCGTACCGATGGAAAACGCTGCCAAGGGGCCCAAGTTCAAAATAAAGTCGCTAGCCAAAGGAGCCATGGCTCCCGTCACCCCACCCACCATCGTCAACAGACTGGCCGCCTGGGGTAAATCAGCCTCAAAGGCATAGCGCCCCAACAATGATAGAGCCGGACTCCGAAAAACCGTCATCGCCAACGCCCAGGCAACCATCGCCACAGGCAGTAACGCCTTGAGCGAAACACCCCCCAGCAGAACCACTAGAGGAATGCCTAGAAAGCAAACGGCTGACAAAATCATGCCCAGAGCTATCTGGGGAAAACGGCTACCTACCCAATGCTGCCGCTGATCCGAAAATGTCCCCATCAGCGGCTCCATCAGCGCACCCATGGCATTTTCAATCACCAGGAGTAGGGTGGCTAAACCAGCCGAAAACCCAAACACCAACAGCAAATCCTTTAAATAGAGGTTGTAAATAACCCAGGTCAGGGAAATAGCCCCCTGGACCGCGGCCAACCCTAATACCTGAAACCAAAGAATTCGCCGTCCTACTGCTGCATTACTCATGGGAAATCACCAATCACACATACATATACGGACATTCCATGCCATATCCCTGCCCGTCCCACCAATGTAGAGACGTTCCATAGAACGTCTCTACATTGGCCCTAATTACTAATTGACGGCAACCAATTCACCAGACCCGGAAACGCAATAATCGCCATCAAGACCAATAGCTGCAAGGCAATAAAGGGCACGACACCCCGATAAATATTGGCCGTGGATATTTCTTTAGGGGCCACACCCCGCAGATAAAACAGAGCAAACCCAAAAGGCGGTGTCAAAAATGACGTCTGCATATTGGCCCCAATAATCACCCCGTACCAAACCAGATCCATCTCCAGCTGCTGAGCCACAGGCGCAAACAGGGGAATCACAATAAAGGCAATTTCAAAGAAGTCAATAAAGAACCCCAGGAAAAAGACCGTCAACATACTGACTGCCAAAAAGCCCACATCCCCGCCTGGCAAGTTGGTCAGCACATCAAAAATAAAGCTATCCCCGCGCAATCCGCGAAATACCAAGCTAAACGCCGTCGAGCCCAATAGGATAAAAATCACCATGGTGGTGGTGCGCAGCGTACTGTCGCACACCTCCCGCAGACTGCAGATTGTCAGCTGTCGGTTAAAAGCAGCTAGCACGATTGCACCGACAGCTCCCAAAGCCCCAGCTTCGGTGGGTGTCGCCACCCCAAAGAAAATACTGCCCAGTACCAGTAAAATCAGTACCAGCGGCGGCACCATGACGTTTAATACTTTGAAAGCCAGAGCGGTGCCACGCACTTTTAATAGCTCCGGTGGTAGCGCGGGCAGCAGGTCCGGTCGAGCAAACGCCAAAATAGCCACATGCACCACAAAGGCCCCGGCCATCAGCAAGCCAGGGATAAACGATCCTAAGAATAAATCACCAACTGAGACCCCCAGCTGATCCGCCAGCACCACCAGCACAATACTGGGTGGAATAATTTGCCCCAGAGTACCTGACGCCGCAATCACCCCTGTTGCCACATCTTTGTTGTAGCCATAGCGCAGCATCGTCGGTAGGGAAATCAGCCCCATGGTGACCACCGTTGCTGCCACCACACCAGTCGTCGCTGCCAGCAGAGCACCCACGACCACCACAGCAATGGCCAAACCACCCCGTAGGCGACCAAACAGGCTGCCCATGGTTTCCAACAGGTTTTCTGCAATGCCTGACTTTTCTAGCATGGCCCCCATGAAAATAAAGTAGGGAATGGCCAGCAGGGTGAAGTTATTCATGATGCCGAAGATGCGCTGTGGCATCGCCGTCAAAAAGATGGGGTCGAACACTCCAAACGCAATCCCAAGCAGACCAAATAATATGGAGACTCCACCGAGGGAAAACGCCACCGGATAGCCCAGGGATAGAAGCACCAGGGCTCCACCAAACATCAGCGGCCCCAGCCAATCAATTAGCATCACCCGCCTCCCCATCTAGACGATTGGCAGACTCGTCCGCTGGTAAATGTCCTGAAAAAATTGCCCAGTTTTTAATCGCTTCCGAAATTCCCTGCAAAATCAGCAGACCAAAGCTGACTAGAATCATGGCCTTGATCGGGTAGCGGGGGAGGCCATTGGGATCTGGCGACATTTCCAAAATTTGCCAGGATTTGAACACTGCTCCCCAGGAAAAGTAGATCACCAACGCTGAAAACGGAAGCAGAAAAATGACGGTACCGATAAAGTCAGCTAACGCTTTGCGACGACGGGACCAGCGATCGTAAAACACATCCACGCGCACATGCCCTCCCTTTTGCAGGGTGTAGGCAGCCCCCAACAAAAAGACAATGTCAAATAGATACCACTGGGCTTCGATCAGAGCATTGGAGCTGAGGTTTTGACCCACCAGATTGCCAAGGTAGCGACCGATAACATTCCACGTACCAACGCCAATCATCGCCAACACTAGCCAGTAGGCGAACTTTCCAATCTGATTTGTGAATGCATCTATCCTACGGGCGATAGAGAGTAAGGACTGCAAAGCGTTTTGCCAATTTTCTACCGTGGTATTTTATCCCGTTGCGATTGGGGTATTGGTTGCGATCGCACAATTTGCAATGTTTCTAGATCTATCGCTAAGGGACGGAGCTAGCCCGCCTCACGCTTTACCAAATATGGGATAGCATCAAACCTTTTGTGCCAACACCAACCCAACCCACCCACGGTCATCGGTAAACGTTTTGAGAATGTTTAACCCTTGCTGAGTCAGCTGCTGATCGATCTGTACAGGATTAAACTTACGTGAGATTTCACTCAGCAACCGTTCCCCCGCCGCAAACTGTACCGTCAGGTCCAATTGCTTGACGGTAACTGTCTGATCACATTGGCTCTCCAAATACATCTCGATTTGATGGTCATTGGCGTTGTAGCGCGCCACATGGCGAAAGTCCGTCAGACGGAAATTCCCACCATAGCGATCGTTCAAATGCTGCAGCATATTGAGATTAAACTTAGCCGTTATCCCCTGGGCATCGTTATAAGCAGCTTCAACAATAGCCGTGTCTTTTTGCAGATCTACCCCCAGTAAAAAGAACTGCCCTGGTTCTAAAGAAGCACTCACTTGGCCCAAAAACTCAACACAATCGGCAGGGGATAAATTACCCAGGGTGCTACCAATAAACATCACCATACGGGTAGACAGTTGCGCCATCGGGAGGGCTTGGAGTGCCAGCTCATAGGTGCCAATCAACCCGTGAATACTGAGCTTAGGATAATCACACAAAAGCTGGTGAGAACTCTCTTCTAACATGGTGCCACTGACATCCACCGGGACATATCTCAACGGCATTTGCCGAGCCTGGAAAGCGTCTAACAAAATGCGTGTTTTTGTAGCACTTCCACTACCGAGTTCCACCAGTTCGCAGGCCCCCGTTAGCTGAGTAATCTCATGGGCATAGCGCCTAAAAATAGACGCCTCAGTGCGGGTAGGGTAGTATTCCGGCAAGGTACAGATTTGCTCGAACAGTTCTGAACCTAGCTGATCATAGAAATATTTAGGGGGGAGGGATTTGGGTGTGCGGGTTAATCCTTCGATCACATCCTGGCCGTCTAAACGGTTCGATCCAGACGCGTTATTCAGCAGAGTTTGAAGATAAATCCGGGATGGCCCCAGAACACTGAGATCGCAAGCAGCTGTAGAAAAAGTCATAGAATACTGGGATCAACAGGGCCAGTGTAGCGAAGAATGTTCCCTTCCCTAACGAGCACAGCGGAACCCCATAAACAGCTCCCTGACATGGGGTTCATACCAATTGCGAAAGCTAGGACGCAAAGCCCACGGGCGCGTTGCCCAGCTACCTCCCCGCAGCACCCGATGGCGCCCATCAAAGTAGATCTCCGAATAGCCACGATAGGGATAGGCTCTAAAACCGGGGTAAGGAGCAAACCAGCTGTCCGTCCATTCCCACACGTTGCCTAACATGTCATAACAGCCATAGTCACTGACCGCTTGCTTGGCAAGACCAACAGGGCTAGTCTGACCCAGGCGGTGGTTACAGTTAATCTCTGTTGTCGTCAGCAACGTTGGTAGTTTGGCCGTTAACCCACTCGATGCCAGGGCCCATTCTGCCTCCGTGGGTAAGCGCTTACCCACAAACCGAGCATAGGCAGTAGCCTCATACCAGTTCACCCCGCACACCGGATGGTGTCTAAACGCATTTACATTATTCTGCGGCCAATACAGCGGCTGACTCACAGGCACAGACTGTAGCCATTCCCAGCCAGCATCACACCACCACTGACGATCCTGATAGCCTCCCGCTGCCATAAAGCGTTGATACTGCCCACAGGTGACTGGAATGCGGTCCATTTGACACGGTTTAACATCAACCCAATGGGCCGGAGACTCATTATCAATGGCCACATCACCATTAAGCACGCCGCAATCAGCCTCTACCCCCAAACGAAATGACCGACCAGGAATGTCTACCATCTGTGTAGGTTCAACCATAGGCATTTCGTCCTGGCTTGAGCCAGCCACGGGTTCGCCCAGGGGAGTGTCTCGACCTTGGTGCTGATGGAGCGCCATCACCAGGGATATCGTCTCGCTATGCTGACACTCATGCTGAATCAGCCATTGCCAGAGGCGGATCTGATCGGTAAGGGGAGCATCCACCAGATAGATTAATGTTCGCTGGCGAACGTCACGCAAGAACGCCAACAAGTCATTTAGCCTGGGCAGCTGCTGACGCTTAGATTTGGGTAAACCATCAGCCGCAAACAGGGTTCGATAGTCAGGAAACGAACAGGGCTGCTGAGCCAAATGTTCTAAAATCCACAGAGATTCGGTAAACGCAATGTGCCCCAGATGCCACCCCACAGGACTAAAGTCAGGGTGCGCCTGTTGGCGTAATACGTCTGCACCAATACCGTCTACCAACGCGAGGGTACCTTGGCGACAGGCTTGGAGCGTAGTTTGCACATAGGTGCGCAGCTGCCGCTCATCAGCGGCGTTAAGGTCAGGAGACGCCAGAAAAACCATGGATGTGGGGTTGAATATCGTTAGCGGCAACAGTCAAACTATGGGCCTGGGTGAGGGGTTCCCAATTACCATCAAATAGAGGCTCAGAGGCCAGAATAATCCCAGCTGACTGACGCAAAAAGTAAAATGAGGGGGCCTTGTCTTGATTATCAAACCGGGCAGCCACCAGTTGTTGACCATCACTCAAAATAATCACGCTAGACACCCGCACATCATATTTGTTGGCCAAGGACTGAATCGTCTCAATGGCCTGTTCTACCGCACCCAGCAAACTTAACTGGGAGTCCATCTCCAGTAGGTGAGTAATCAAGGCAAAAATATGTTCAGAATCTGTTAGCCCATAGATATTTTGATAGGCCACGTCACCTATCAGATCTCGCATGGGGCGATAGAGCGTTTGGCGAAATTTATCGATGTAGCCGTTATGGACAAATAGAAGCTGACCGTGGCGAAACGGCTGGCAATTACTGAAATCTAAAGGTAACCCTGGCGTAGCACTGCGAATATTGGCAACAAACGAGCTAGCGCGAATATAGCGACACAGATGGGGTAGGTTTGCATCATTCCAGATGGGCAGTACATTGCGATAGATAAAGGGTTCTGCGGCGATATCGTCGGGATGATGCCAGCCCAGGCCAAAGCCATCGGCATTGAGGAGGGCAAATTCTAGCTCTTTGGGCTGATAGCTTTGAACCACTAGGGAATGCTCTGGTTTAAAGATGAGCTCTTCAAGGGGGATGGGCTCTCCTAAATAGGCAAGTAAACGACACATAATAACGGCGAAAGAATAGGGATGCCTGGATTGTTGAGCCCCGAGAGGGTGCAGTCTAGATAGTCTCAACAACAAGCAGGTAGTCAGATCGATATATCTCGCTAGACTAACAATGAGGCATTGCTGATCCTCGGTATGAATTTATCTGGGAAACATCGGCATATCTCTCAGATCGTTTCACACCCTAAATCAGCAACGACGATGCTTTAGTTTGTCAGCGAGACTGCGGCAGTGGCTAAAAACGCCCAACCAAGAATGAGAAATACGCCACCGATGGGGGTTACGGCCCCAAGCATCTTGACACCTGACAAACTCAGACCATAGAGGCTGCCCGAAAAAATTACAGTGCCGATGATAAAGGCCAAGCTAGCGTAGCTGAGCCAGCCATTATTCGGAAGTTGCAACCACAGAAGTCCCACGAGTAGCAATGCCAGGGAATGATACATCTGGTAGCGTGTGCCTAGCTCAAAGGTAGACAGGGCCTTTTCGGTTAGCTGGGCTTTGAGTGCATGGGCTCCAAATGCCCCACCTGCCACGGATAAGCCCCCGAAGATAGATGCGATCGCAATACACAGACGAGCATTCATAGTGCATCAAGAAAAACGAACTCTTCCAAAGTAAACAATAGTTTGAAATCCTGCGTAAGTTTCACCTCAGCCCCAGCAAACCCACATCCAGCAAAGGTGTGGCCGGGAGCGGTTGCGATCAACCCGAGATAGCGGGTACTGATAGAACCTTCAGCAAAACTTAAACCCAAGTTAGTCAGTTTTACACAGGAAATTTTGACCAAATTCACAGTCTCATAGAGAAAAACCAAGCTGTCGTTTCTTCCCCTTTGTTTCCTATTCGGCAGGGATACCACTGCGCCATGGAATTGTTAGCCAAAGCGACCGTAGCCTTCGCATTATTACCCATCATCACCAGCGAGCATACGGCAATTGCAGCCCCTCATCCCGCAATTGTCTCGACTCAAACAACGCTGATAGCTCAAGCAATCGTGCCCACCAGCAGCGCAACGATCGTCTCAGGACAAGACAGCGTTGACATCAGCGGGGGGACCCCAGCCGCCGGCAATCTATTCCATAGTTTTGACCAATTCAACCTCAGCCAGGGGGAGACGGCCAACTTTATTACCCCGCCTCTGACCGAAGCCGTCATTGGGCAGGTCATCGGCGGCACAGCCTCCACCCTGGACGGGTTGCTTAAGATCAGTGGCAGCCAGGCAGACCTATATCTCATTAACCCCACCGGGCTCGTCTTTGGTCCCAACGCCCGTCTTGATCTTGGCGGCTCTTTTATGGCCACCACGGCTTCCCACATTGGCCATGGCAACCAGTGGTTCGAAGTCCTCAGTAATCCTGACTATCGAACGTTGGTTAGCCCCCCCAGTCAGTTTGGCTTTAGCCATATAAGCCCCCTGATCAATCAGGGCCAGCTGACGGTTCCCAACGGCGAAAGTCTGAGTCTAATAGGCCCCCACATCAGCAACAACGGCACACTCAACGCACCGGGTGGGGCAGTCAGCCTAATTGCCCCAGAATCAGACCAAGTCATTCGTCTCAGACAGCCAAGTAGTTTGCTGAGTCTTGAGTTTTCCCAAGACCAGACACAGCTATTGCCAGCCTTAATCACGGGCGGAGACATAAATCACAGTAGTAAACTCATCGTTAGTGAGACTGGAACGGTAGCCCTAGTTAATAGCGCTCCAGCCTCAGGAAACCCATCGTCCCTGATCACAAATTCTGGCAATATCTCCACCCAAGGAACACTAGGCGGTGCCATTACTCTGGTGGGAAATTCCATCCAGGTAACTAATGGCACCCTGAACGCATCAGGCGATATCGGCGGTGGTTCCGTTCGCATTGGCGGAGACTATCAAGGTCACGGAACCTTACCCCGCTCTAGCGAAACGGTGATTACCGCAAAAACCCGTATCACCGCCGATGCAATCCACACCGGCAATGGCGGACAAGTCATTGTCTGGTCAGATGGCACCACCGCGTTTGATGGCACCATCTCTGCCCAGGCCACAACGGGTAATGGAGGCTTCGTAGAAACATCCGGCCTCACCCAGCTCACCATTGGTCCCCAGGCCAACGTCAACACCAACGCTCTCCGAGGGTCAGCCGGCCTTTGGCTCCTGGACCCAACAGATCTAACGGTGGTTGAGAATGAGGGCCGAGGTAGCATCAACACGAATACAAACACGGCTCCCCACAGTTCCATCAACGCGTCAACTGTTGCCAATGCCCTAGATCAAACCAATGTGATCTTACAAAGCACTAATTCTATTACTGTCGATTCCGCTATCGATGCCAGCAACAATAACAATAGCGGTAATCTATTTATTGATACTGCTGTTCTCACACTTAACGAAACCATCACACTGAAGGGCAGCGGACAGATATCTGGCACAGCCACTACGGTCAATGTGGGCACTCATGGCAGCATTCAAAACGGTGTGGATGCAGTCGCTAGCGGGGGCACGGTAACCCTAGCAGCAACAACCTATCGAGAAGGAAACAGTATCACTCTAAATCAACCTTTGACCCTTGTGGGACAAGGGCAAGAAGGTACATACATCAGTGGAGATTCAGACAATAACGGTACTGGAGATCATCAAGTTCTAAACATTACCAGCAGTGGAGACACCATTAATCTCACGGGTTTAACGATCCAAGACGGTCGAAGCGCATCGGATGGTGCTGGCCTCAGTAACCGTGGAAATAATATTGTTATCAGTGACGTAAGGTTCACAAATAATCAGGTCACAGGCAGCTCTCAAGACGGAGGTGCAATTCACAACCAGGGGTCTCTAACTTTACTTAATAGTACGTTTGACAATAATCGTACCGGGTCTGACGGGGGTGCCATCGACATCCTCCGAGGATCCGTGATCATTACTGACAGTGTATTTACTAACAACCAAGCAGGAGCCCATGGAGGTGCCATTGACGTTGACCCTAATGGCACCCTGAGGATTTTCAACAGCAATTTCTCCTCTAATACCGCAGGGACAGACGGTGGGGCAATCTTTAATGAAGGTGACGCCATAATCGACACCGCCAACTTTCTCAGTAACAGCTCGAATGAGCAGGGTGGGGCTGTTTTTCTAGATGGCAATAGTGAGATTAGATCCGGTTCTTTCTTGAGAAACATGGCTCAAAGCGGTGGTGGGCTTTATAACCAAGGCACTCTGAATCTGCTGAACAGCATTGTTTCTGAAAATCAGTCCACCGGAGTTGAAATCTTAGATGGCGGTGGCGGCATTGTAAACACCCTAGGTGGCACGCTTACGATTAACGACAGTCTAGTGAGTAATAATATTTCAGCCCTTACGGGCGGAGGCATCCTCAATCTGGCTGATGATGGGCCAACGGTGGTTGCGATCGCAAATAGTGCCATTGTTGGCAACCAAGCAGCAACCCTCGGCGGCGGTATAGAAGTCGCCAGCATCAACTCACTCTCAGAACTATCACAGCTAGACATCAACAACAGTACTATTTCAGGCAATCAGGCCCTGACCGGTGGCGGTATTCGCACCGTCGGCCCGACTGTGCTCACAAATGTAACCATCACCAATAACCTTGCCATCAACTCTGGCGGGGGCATCTCTGAAAATCGCACCACGGTCGCCACACCATCTCTACAGAACACGATTGTGGCCAACAACGATGCTGCCATCAATCCAGATGTAGACGGTAACTTTAGCGATCGAGGTCATAACCTCATTGGTATCGATCAAGGCAGTACCAGCTTCACCATCAGCACACTCATAGGCACAGCCAGCAGTCCCCTCGACCCAAGACTAACCACCATCAATAACAACATCGGCTCCCTACCGTCACATCAACTGTTGAGTGATAGCCCAGCGGCTAATGCTGGCAACAATGCAGTCGCTACCGCTCGCGATCAGCATGGACAGACAAGAATTGTGGGCGGTACTGTCGATCTTGGAGCCGTCGAAAGTAACAGTCTGCCAGCAGTCCCATCAACACCTAGCCCAACCGTCAGATCTATTCCAGATCAATCGCCTCAATCTTCTAACCCACCTCCCTTAGGTCTACAGCAGACATCTACCAACTCCGTTAGCCTCAATACCTCCCAGATTCTGCCACAAGAAGAAAAAACAACTCAACCCTTGAGGCTAGAACCAGAACAAACAGAACTTACTAGGCTGAACGGGCAGCTACACTACTTTGATGAGGAAGCGTTTCAATATTTAGAAGAAAATTTTAGCCAAGACATTGAAGATTACTGGCAGCTCCCCCAGACACAACCAATGACGGTACAGGCTGTTCAGGAGACTCTACAGCGAGCTCAGGATAGCCACTCAACCCAGTCAGCCGTTGTTTACGCTGTCTATGTTCCCCCAGCACCAACAACAGAAACGCCGATAGACAGGTTTATCCTACCTCGCACTCACAATAATCCTTCCCCAGACGATCAGCTGCTGCTGATTATGGTGTCCGCAACCGGTAAACCAATACAGTATCTGGTCAATGTTTCCAGGGCTGAGTTAACCCAACAAGCCACCCTATTTCGACTAGCCGTATCAGATCCTGACGATCCGTTAAGCTATAAAGCCCTAGCCCAACAAATGTATAACTGGCTCTTAGCCCCTCTCCAACCAGCATTAGAAGAGCGTTCTATCGAACATATAATGTTCTCGCTAGATCAGGGACTACGAACGATTCCCTTGGCGGCCATGATGCAAGGAGAATCGTTTGTGATCGAACAGTATGGACTGTCCATCATTCCCAGCGTTGGGTTATCACAACATCAGTTAGGCCATTTACCTCCGGTACACCGTGCGCTCATAGCCGGAGCCAATCAATTTACTGGATTCGAAGAGCTACCGGCAGTCCCCACTGAGTTAGATATTGTCGCTCAAAATACCCAAGCTATTGATGTGCTTTTAAATGAGACATTTACGCTAGATAACTTTCTAGCGTTACAACAATCTCAGCAGCCTAATTTGTTACATTTGGCCACCCATGCCGAGTTTAATGCGGGTGATTTAAATAAATCGTTTATTCAGTTTTGGAACTCTAAGCTGACATTTCATCATATGAAAGAACTGAGTTGGCCAGCGTTAGAGCTATTAATTTTAAGTGCGTGTGGCACAGCCCTGAGCAGCGCTGAGGCGGAACTAGGATTTACGGGTCTAGCGGCTGCGGCCGGTATCGAAACGACCATGGGCAGCCTATGGAATGTTTCAGATGTAGGGACATTGGCATTAATGGCGGAATTTTACTCTCAACTCTCCCAATCCCCCTTAAGGTTTCAGTCGCTTCAGCAGGCACAACTCTCGTTGGCTCACGGCAATACCCACATTCAAAACAATATTTTAAATACATCCCAGGATGATATTTCTCTTCCCACTGAGTGGCAGGTAACAACAAAAGTGGAGTTTTCCCATCCCTTTTACTGGGCAGGTTTTACCATGGTTGGCAACCCTTGGCATTAAGGTAATGCAAGAGACTCTCAATGGCAGGATGCGCTCCAACACCCAGCATTTCCGGAGCTGAGACTTTATCCAGTCTGTACATAGCCATAGCTAGCTTTTAAGTATTCTTTATCCAGTTTCAAGTTACAAAAGATACATTGAGAAATAAGTAAGGGCAGTGTGCCGTTGCTGATTGAGAGGATGCATCGAGCGGTCAGCTTGGCCAGTAGCTTTTAGATGACATCATCCTGAGAATTAGCCACGCTGGCAGTCTACTGCTCCAAATTGGCTGATTGCCAACCCCTATAAGCGATGTCTTGTCAGTCATGACCCTATCCAGACTCTTTCCCATGCAACGACTGATGGCCACCCTAACACCCAACCACCTCATATCGTCTGCCATCCTGGTGAGCGTTCTAAGCCTTGGAGTGTTTACCCCTAGCTATGCCAGCGATCGCATTCGCTGGACTCCAGATGCTGAGCGTGGCAACGTGGGCACCACACTATCAGGGGGACGGCGGGGACAAACAGACGCTAGCTGTAACCCATCTGGCAGTAGCTTATCGCTCGTAGTACCAGGGGACCGCTCAAGACTCCAAACAACGCTTACAAATCCAACGTTGACATGGCACGTCACCACCACTGTTCCTGTCTCGATGACCTTTCATCTCTCGGACCCTGCTTTAGCAACCCCGATCTATAGCCAAACCATTGCAATTGACCATACCTCTACGGTCAGTGTGACCTTGCCGCAGGAGAAACGCCTGACCCCAGATACAAAATATCGCTGGACAGTGCTGGCATCATGTCCAGGGGCAACCCAACCTGAAATTTCTGCTCGTAGCTTTGTTGAACTGGTGGATGGGGAATCCTTGAATGTGGATAATCTATCTAGCCTGGAACAGGCAAGTACCTATGCCAATCAAGGGATTTGGTACGACGCTATTGCGGCACTGTTGATGGCTAGACATCAGGGGGTAACCGATGTTGAAACGATGGTGCAACGTCTTTTGGAACAAAGTCAAAGTCAAGCAGAGGTAACCCTATCAACGGTGGTTCATTTCTAAACCAGTTGGTATGGCAGATGTTCTGATGCATGAGGGTATTCGTGTGTCAGGGTAGCCGTTGTCTCTCTAAAATTGCAGAGATATTGGTTGCCTTAACTAATCTGACGAATACAAGATAACCACCGTGGCGCTGAAGCAACGCGATAAAATCGTTCACGGATGGTAGCCGTTGGTGAGAAAAGACAATATTGGCAGCGCCTGGAAAGAT
>CALBPH010000057.1 GCA_937899365.1 uncultured Leptolyngbya sp. | reverse complement strand
ACAAACTCAAACAAGACGTGCTGTAAGGTTTCAGACAGCTGCGGTAGTGCCCCCTATAGCATCACCAACCCAGCAATCAGCTCCAAAAACACAGGCAGCTGCTGCCCCTAGCCCCAAACCAACACTGGTGACACTAGCTGGCGTCAATAAGACCTACGACAATGGTAGTCAGGCACTAAAAAATCTAAATCTGACGGTCAACAAAGGTGATTTCTTATTTGTCACAGGGCCATCCGGTGCAGGAAAATCCACGCTGCTGAAACTGCTATATGGCCAAGAGCGGGCGACATCAGGTGACATTATTGTCGATGAGCAAAACCTCGCTAAGCTCAAGGGCAATCGACTCGCCATGCTCCGTCGGCGCATTGGTATTGTATTTCAAGATTACAAACTCATCCCCCGACGCACCGTTGCTGAGAATGTATCCTTTGTCCTTTGGGCCCAAGGCTATAGCCGCCGGGAGATTACCCGACGCTTACGCCCCACCCTACGCATGGTAGGTCTGCAACATAAAGCCAGCTGTTTTCCCGATCAGCTCTCGGGGGGCGAGCAGCAGCGAGTGAGCATCGCCCGTGCCGTTGTTAGCACCCCACCGCTATTACTAGCCGATGAACCCACAGGCAATTTAGATGGGGACAACTCACGCCAGGTGATCAAAATTTTAGAAAAGCTCAACACCATGGGCATCACGGTCATCGTGACCACCCATGATGAGCAGCTCGTGCGAGCGTCCAATCATCCCGTTGTGCAAATTCAGGATGGACGTCTAACCTACGTTAGACATTAAACCGCTCTAAAATTAGTGTGGCTTCTCACAACCGTCGCCTCAAAATTGCAGACCCAGTCCACCAGGTTGATATCTATCTGGGGTCGCTCTTGGGGCAATGCTCGCTTAACTAGCAGAGCTACATAGCGCTGATGGCGGTACACAACAATAATATTGCCGATCTTCGTACGAATCATCACGTGCTCTAATTCAGGCAGCTCCATGGCAGAAGTCATGAGCTGTTGAAGCCCTAAAGACTGAAAAACCAACTGCACCCATTCAGTGTCTTTATGTTGCGGCGTGATAAAACAGTCACACGGCAACCCCATGGAATCAAAGACCGCCAACCCTAAAATTTGGTCAACATTAGGCACACCAACCGCTTTTAATGGCTGTAGATTCGAAATAGACACCAAAACGCGGAGACTTTTAACGTGCAGCTAGATTAGCAGATTTTAGCTTCCACACTAAACTTGACACTAAATTGGTAAACACATGGGCCACAACAGGAACCAGTAGATTTTGACTAGCCAGGGCGCTGTAACCGAGCAACCCACCGACACAGGTGGCCCACAGCATATAAGGCCATTGGCGTAAGTCACTCATGTGTAACAATCCAAAACAGAGGCTAGATAACCCCAAGGCCAAAAAGTTAGCGCCCAACGCAGGTAACATCACCCCTCGAAAAAGGAGCTCTTCGCTAATCCCAGGCAACAGACCTAACCAAACAACATCGGGTAAAACCAGGGGCTTTAATATGTAGTCCAAGTACACTTCAGCGCTGCGGCGATAGGTGGGCCATACACGATAAAGCACACCACTAACCGCCGTAATCCCTAGGCCTAGCAGTAAGCCGATGGTCACCGGATACAGCCCGAGCTGACTCGGTAGCTGCTCAACTGAATCAAACAGGAGCCAAAGGCGTGCCACTAAAAACAACACGAGGGCCGTTGCTGCGATCGCAACCAGCACCTGAGTGCGTGTCAAAGGCTCCATACTGGAGTTAGGCGGGACAGGCTGATTCAAAAAACCAAAACGGCAACAGCATGCCGTGCTAGACAAGCGATACCATCTTACGCTGTCTCAGGTCGCTCGCCCATCAGAAAACCTCCATTATCTGAGAGCCATCACAACTTGCAAGCCCCCCATATTCCTCATCAGCTGCCATCATGCCGGCTTCACCTCCCCTTAGCTCAGAAAGTTGCTATCTATCATAGACAAAAGGCTCTTTTTATCTGATGTAATTAATCCATCAGTGACAACTCTCTATCCAAAGCAAAAATCAAATTTAATCAATAGAAAATCTATGTATAAATTCAACAAAAGCTTGTAAAAAACCTGATATTCAACCAACAAAAGCGCCAAAAGCAGACTGATATCAATAGTTTTAGATTTTAAAAAGCAGATTCAATATTTAAATTCAAAGCCTATATTGAATACAATTAATTTTATTTTTTACCCTCAATTCTTCCCTTCAAACATTCACAAAATCAATTCAACCTGATGTTACAAAATGCAAAAAAGCGGGATTTATTTATATAGCAATCTTCAAGTACGGTAACTATTTTTGCCTTGCTCACATAGTCTAAACAACCTTATGGCAACATCCTTCAACATATCGGACCAGAACGACAACGTTAATATCTATGAATGTGAGGTGCGTCTTAAGTTTCGGATCATTGAGGATCAAGTAGCCATCGACGAGCGTGATAACAGCGCCCTCATAGAAACATTGGTCGATGCCTATGCCTATGGTGATGATGAGTATCTAGAATCCCTGGAATCCCAAATCGATATCCATGCAATTCAAGCCCTAGAAGCTTCTCCGGAAATGCGTCGCCAGCTCATTCGCCTACGAAACTGTCGGAAATTAGACTAATGACCTCCAGCAGCAGTATCTCAAATGGAAAACATCAGAAAAAACTACCGCCAAAAATTTGACATTAATTCCCTCTCATTTGTATATTTATAAAGGCCCTAAGAGAGAAAGGCTTCATGCCCCCATCGTCTAGAGGCCTAGGACACCTCCCTTTCACGGAGGCGACGGGGATTCGAATTCCCCTGGGGGTATCAACATATTGAGGCCACAGATTACTTAGTCTGTGGCCTCAATACTTTTAAAGTCAATGTTTGCATATGCTGAAGCGTTTGCAGGGTTAGCCGCGCCAAATCAGCTCCCGCCTTAGTTTTCTGACAACGCAGCAAGAACCTAAGTCTAGTATTGGTCACCTTGGTTAGGACCAGGCTTAGTTCCTAATGCTGTTAAGGGACAATGGCTAGCGAACAAATGCCCTAATGCACCAAAACATTTGCCACTAAGCAAAGCTCTGTGACAAACCACTCTATATATAAAAGATCAGAAAATCTCAAAACGTTTAATGGGGAAAACCGACTCGCATCGGTGACACTCAGTGAGTGGTTAGGCAAATTGCTGTGTGGTGCGATCGCAAATAGCTAACAAATTTTGAGTCAGGTTATGACAAATGTGATGTTCTATCAGCTGAACAGGCATTGCCAGTGGCGGCTGCACAATGAGCTCATAGGAGAGCACAGTAGCAGTCTGCTCACCCAGTAATGCTGGCTGCAAGGACCATCGGCCTAAAAATTTCTTAAAATCACCCTCAACCATCGAGAAACCTATTTCCCGAGGAAAAACTTCCGTCATATCCAAAATGACGCGCGCACAAAATTTAAAGTTTAGAAAGCACTGGGCACCGATTTGCTCTAATCGAATGCCTCCATCAGGACGACTGAGTAATCGACTGCGGGTCAAGTTAGGGACAAACTCCGCTAGCCCTTCATAGTCAGTCAAAACACTCCAGACCTGGTCAAGCGCACAGGGTATGGCCACATTTGCCACAATCTGCCGCTGCCGGGGCGAAAGCTTTTCAGTTCTGATACTTACCTGCTGGCATACAGAAGAACTCAATCGAATGACCGAGTCATCAGGTACTGCATTGGGAGTAAGCGATAAAGCGTCCTGACTCACAGTTAATCCAGCCTATAAAACAGCAGAGCAGCCACTAGGTATATTTCCTTAGTAGCTTAACCTATCTACCTTCGAGATTCGCATCCATAAAAGAAAAATATCACTCTTTTCCCATAGGAGCCGAGCACTAGACCATAGCATCACTCACATAAGCATACTAGACAGACCTCACTTCCATAGAGTGCCCCACCTAAGAGAACTTCACGCATACAAGCCTGTCTGCGCCCAAAGGGTATAACTCCTACTACAAAAGCCCCCATACAAGCTAGACTGGCATATCTCGATTTAGAATTTCTCTCTATATATATGTAATCAGATTTTCATCATGGCCACTTGTGACCATGAGCCTATCTATATATTGGCTCTATGCTTCTTTTTTTCAGCCAGGGATAGTTCCATCAAGCCCCATCCCATCCCCCCAATCAACCAGTCCACATACATACACAATTCTCGCTGAGCAATATGCTCACTAAAATCCTTAAATCCCCAACCTAAGCAACAGATCCAGTCCACTCCCAAGCCTTTAATATGGACAGGTATCACGGTTTCTAAAAGAAAAGCCGCCTAACTCGGAGTAACGTCGTGCTGCTGTCAAAAGGGTTTGAAGTTGAAATGTACACTGGCCGCACCGATGGAGAGATCGTCGGTCTAGCAGACAAAATCACTAAATCCGTTAGCGGATTTGTACGAGAGCCAGATAGTCGCAATGTTGAATACACCACCCCTCCTCTACAGCAAAACGAACAATTACTGTGCGAACTCGTTGCCCCCCGGCGCCGCTTAAGGCACTTCTTACACAGCCTTGATTCACGCTATACCCTCATCCCCGGAAGCACACTATCCACTGGTAGTAGCAAAGTTTTCTACCGTTCTGACCCTAAAAATCCTTATCACGCTTATATCGAGAATACCTACGGCACCGATGTCGTTACTGCCAGTATCCATATCAACCTGGGCATTAGTGATCCAGAGGTACTTATGCGAGCATGCCGCTTAGTTCGAGCGGAAGCCCCCCTCATACTTGCTTTGAGTGCATCTTCTCCATTTCTCGATAGCTGCACCACAGGCTATCACTCCACCCGCTGGCACATCTTTCCTCAAACCCCCAAACAGGTTCCCCTCTTCGAAAGTCACGATCACTTTATTAAATGGACAGAAGCCCAACTTCAGCTAGGCACAATGCAAAATGTGCGCCATCTCTGGATTTCTGTACGCCCCAACGGAGACTGTCGTCCTTACAATCTCAATCGGATCGAAATCAGAATTTCAGACCTAGTCACCGACCCGATTCATTTACTGGCCATTACGGCTTTGCTAGAATCTCGCATTCTTCAACTCCAACAAGATCCAAGCCTAGATCCACTCCTTTCTAGCCAACTCCCCAGCAGTAGTCGACAGGATGATCTACTGGCTCTTATTACTGACAATGAAAAACACGTAGCCAAGGCCAGTCTGAATGCTCAACTCCGCCATTGGTACGACGGGCGCTCCATTAAGGCCTCCGATTGGATAACGCAGATCTACAACGAAGTTCTACCAATCGCAAAAGCCGAGGGCATTGCCTGCTTCTTGACCCCAATCAAACAGATTTTACGCGAAGGTAACCAGTCACAGAATTGGTTAAAGCAAATTGACGCCGGCATGGATGTCTCTGACGTAATTGCTCAAACCACAACAGTCATGGAACGGCAGGAACAAGCACTCCAGAGTGATTTATGCTTGCCTGCATGAGCTGACAAATCTCTAGCACAGCTAAAAAGCTAACGTCTTGGCTGTGACACCTATTTTTGTGACTAGTATCGGAGTTTCATAGCAACATCAGCCCTTTCACAACATCAGGACACCTGAAAAGTGACAACGGCCAAGAATTCACCTCGATTGATTAGCAACGCCTATATAAAGACCATCCGCAATAGCCCTTGAGCCTCTATTTAGGAAAAGTTGCCGTCAACAATCCACTATTCATAATTCTGTCAATGCCCAAAATCGTTCTTGTTCATCCAGAAATCCCACCTAACACTGGCAATATCGCCCGAACCTGTGCCGCCACTGCCACTGAGCTGCATCTAGTGGAGCCCCTTGGCTTCGAGCTTAGTGACCGATACCTCAAGAGGGCAGGCTTAGATTACTGGCCCCATGTCAATTTACAGCTCCACACAGACGTAGAAAGCTTTTGTCAGTATCAACACTCCATAGGTGGCAGGCTCATAGGATTTACCGCCAAAAGCACATATAGCTATGTAGAGATTAAATATCAAGATGACGACTGGCTCTTATTTGGTAGCGAGAGTCAAGGTCTGCCTAAAGCAGTGCTAGACACGTGTGCATATCGTGCCAAAATCCCCTTGCCCCATAGCAGCGTTCGCAGCCGCAATCTGTCAGTATGTGCAGCGGTTGGGTTGTTTGAAGCACTGCGCCAGATCGGTCACTTAACCTCACTCCCCGAGGGTTCAGCATCACACAAGCAACCGTAGGGCCTACCGCAGCCGATAGTCTCCAGCAAACTATATATCTATGGGTTCATAGATATATAGAGAAACAACTGCATATCCCTATCGCATGAACCTGGCCTATGCACTGTGGCTAGAAGCATGCCCGTACCATCCTCAAGTGCCGATACAGGCTGATTTCCCATCAAAATCCAGGTTGTTTCGTCCGTATACCATGGCGCCAAGACAGTCACCTAAGATACAAACAACCCATTCCTGCGATAAAAATTTTCTATATCGTTCAAGACGTAGGCGCGTTCACCTGTCGATCAAATGGGTGAAATAACTGGGCAGCCTAAGAAAGAAGGCTTTTTGGAGGACACTGCCCCAAAACATGAACAGCATCAAAAACTAGGGTTGTTTTTCCCGAAACTCCATCTGTAATCACACAAAGGCAAAAAGCTTAAACAACTCCCAACACTAGGATTCAAGAGATTTCAACTAAAGAACTTAACCCCTTGTCAGAATAAAAATCCATGGCAAATTCAATTTCATGTTGATTTTAGAGAATCTAATGGAACTTGTTTTATGCAGGATTGATCTTTTGATTAAGTCGTGTAAACTTGCCTAAGTTGGGTACGAAGGGTGTTTACCCAATGCAGGGCATTTTTTTGCTCAGTGCCGGTACACCTCGTCTACCTGATTCAACTTGTAGTCAACGACCCGCTGGCGGGCAGCTGCATAGGGACAAGTTGGTTTCGAACAGTTGAACGCTGGTTATTTAGGAGGTTATTCCTTGAAACGTGCAAATTCTCAGGAGCCCAAGTCTGAAACAAGTCATTCATGTTTTTCCGACATGATTACTGTTACCGAGCAAGTTCCGTCTGGAAATGCTGGTAGATCGAAGTCTGCCGCAATGCTAGGGCTTGCACTCTCATTTGGTGCATCTGGAGTTTTATTCGCAGATAGTGAAGCAACCGCAGCAGTTGGGTCTTTTGTTACCACAACGTCCGCAGCTTCAAGCGAATCGCCCCAGCTCCCCTCTGTGCTAAACAACCAGCTCGGGCAACCTTCGAGTGTTCAAAGGCTGGCCGTCTATCATACGGTTGAGCAAGGTGATAGTCTTTGGCAAATTGCCCAAGAGCATCGCGTTGAAATTCAAGACATTAAGACCGCAAACCGCATATCTCCTGACGCTCCTCTACAGGTTGGCCAGGTTATCAAGGTTCCAAACGAGGAAGCGGCAAAACCAACACTAGTTTCTTTACTTCCAGGCGTCCAGAGCAGTGCCACAAGCCAAGCTCAAAAGCCAAATCTTGAGAGACTTGTTGCAGGTATTACGTCCGATAGCAGCGTTACTGAAGGTTTTCAACAACCATCAGTTTCCACTGAAGCCAAAGAGGAATCAGCTGTTGTTGCGACTGAGGAACTAACTGGCGACATTTCTCTTCGTTCCGCTGGCATAGTCTCACAGGCTGATGGATTCCAGACTGATTTGGAGCAGTTGGCTTCAAGCAATCGGGTTTCTACAGCTCAGACCCGTGAACTGGCTCAAGCCGAGGCATCCAATCTGCTCGCAGTTGATAGCACTCCGACTGAGCTATCAGTTGCTACTCTTGATACTCCAGAACCTGCAAGTTCTACAGATGCCATCGATACGGCACTCCAAGCCTATGAGGTTCGTCAGGGCGATACAGTTGGAGACATTGCGATTGCATTGGGAACAACCTCCGAGGAGCTTGCTGAAGTTAATGGCCTAGAGGATCCTGACTTCATCGTAGAGGGTGACACCCTTGCATTACCGGAAGATGTAGTCAAGGAACTAGCCGTTGAAGAAGAAGCAGTTTCCATTGCCCAAGCTACTCCTGAATTAACTGCATCAACCTCGTTGAGTAGTTTTGATGGCACTCGCCTAAGTCGCTTACAGTCAACGATTGAGAATCCTATTGATGCTTCCCAGACTCTGCAGCGATTGCGCAGTGATCGAGAGGTTCTTGAATCGAAAGCATCTACCGTCGAGGCGGAAGCCAATGCGTCACCGGTTGAGGATCTTTACACAGCCGAGCTTTTAGCCGATGTCAATTCTGCGCAGCAGGCTAGTTCTTCTCTTGAAGCTGAGAACACTGTTGCTTTAAGGCAGGCACCCCAGCCTGTTGAAAGCATTGTCGTCAATCCCCAATTCCCTGGTGGGCAGGGAGGGCAGATAGAGGCGCGGGCGCTTTCATCGGATGAACCGTCCCAAAGCCCTGAATTACTGGCGGCTGCTCCACTTGATCCAAGCGTTTATGTATCTTCTCCGACGCCAGCGGCTGGACAGGTGGTATCCCCTGAGATGCCTATTCTGCCGTCAGCCGATGAGTATTTACCAGAAGCTCCTGATTATTTCAACGGATATATATGGCCTACCCACGGCACACTTACTTCCGGTTACGGCTGGCGCTGGGGTCGCATGCACCGTGGAATTGATGTAGCGGGTCCTGTTGGTACTCCAATTGTCTCCGCAGCTCCTGGAGTTGTTGAGAGAGCGGGCTGGAATTCAGGAGGCTATGGAAACCTGGTTGAGGTTCGACATGCTGATGGGAGTATGACTCGCTATGCACACAATAGTCGGATCATAGTTAGAGCTGGTCAGCAAGTCGCCCAAGGACAGCACATTGCTGATATGGGTAGTACTGGCTACAGCACTGGACCACACCTGCACTTCGAAGTCCATGTTCCTAGCCGAGGGACAGTCAACCCAATGGCAATGTTGCCTGGACGTTAGTCCATTTAGCCATTGTTTGATCTAAAAAGCGTTAGCCACCCTCTTGTAAGCTAACGCTTTTTTTAAAGCCACTCATAACGTTTTGGACAATAAAATCTACCTGTGAACTATATCTACTTATGAACTACCAAGCGGAAGCATACAGATATCTGACTCAAGTTACTGCGTAGCTGCTTGACATTTCGTGATAAATTAAAATAGTTGCCACTCTTAAGGTGACGTTAGCTGGCTCAGTAGCTCAGTGGTAGAGCAGGGGACTCATAAGCCCTTGGTCACGTGTTCAAATCACGTCTGAGCCATTTTTATCTTCATATATCGCGTTACTCTATGGACTGTGCTAATTTGATTAGCAGCTCAGTATCATATTGATTTGGTATGAAATCAACGGCTGAGTTAAGAATCAAGTTTACCCATGCTTGAAAGTAAGGGCATTTGATTTATTGAGCTTAAGCAATTCTCTCCCATAGAGCATCAGCTATAGGCTTACATCGTTTGTGTAGTAGTCAACTAAATTTGTGGGAGACGAACGGATGAGTAACCTAGCGGAAGGAAATCTGCGCGTTGGTCAGCCTGCTCCTGACTTCACGGCAACGGCCGTCGTTGATCAAGAGTTTAAAACTATTAAACTATCTGACTATCGCGGCCAGTACGTTATTTTATTTTTCTATCCGCTAGACTTTACGTTTGTTTGTCCAACTGAGATTACAGCTTTTAGCGACCGATATGGTGAGTTTACGGCCCTAAACACTGAGGTGCTCGGAGTTTCGGTGGATAGTGAATTTTCTCACTTAGCTTGGATTCAGACAGACCGTAAATTAGGTGGTTTAGGGGATTTAGCCTATCCACTTGTGTCTGATATCAAAAAAGAGATCAGCTCTGCTTACAATGTGCTTGAGCCTGAAGCGGGTGTTGCACTGCGTGGTCTATTTTTGATTGATAAAGATGGGGCAGTACAACATGCAACTGTCAATAATCTATCTTTTGGCCGCAGCGTGGATGAAACTCTGCGTGTATTGCAGGCAGTACAACACGTTCAGACGCATCCAGATGAGGTGTGCCCAGCCGGTTGGACACCAGGGGAGAAAACCATGAACCCTGATCCTGTAAAGTCGAAGGAATTTTTTGCTTCAATTTAGGATGTTTATAGTCATCCTTTTAGCTCAACCATCTTTACCGGTTCCAACTTCGGATGATGATGAAGTTAGTCAAAGTTTCTTAGACTACACCATGCCAAAGCTCAGCAACGCCCAATTTTTAATGCCCAACGTTAGATACCAATGACTGCAGCTTTTAAGCTGACCTCTATGGATTTTCGAGGGGTCATTAGTCAACGATTTGCGAGAAATTTTCTACCATTACCTGCCCTGACCAAGTTTCAGATAGGTCAGACTCTCCCGGATTTTGAGTTGCCGGTTGCTGGACAGAGGGCATCGATTAAATTATCGAATTATCACCATAAGCAAGTGATAGTTCTTGTTTTTACTCGTATTTTTACTGAAAAGCAATATTGTCCTTTCTGTTATCCCCATATTTTGTCCATGGTGGAGACCTACGGACAGTTTGAAAAAATGGGGGCAGAAGTCCTTATGATTACAAGCACTGATATGCGGCAAAGCAAGGTCATACAGCGAGATTTGAACATTACCATGCCGCTGCTAGTCGATCCTGATTGTAAAATTTTCCGCCAATACGGTACCGGTCAAGCCTTAGGGGCTCCTCTACCGGCACAGTTTGTGATTGATCGAGCAGGCAAACTTACGTTTCAGCATTTATTTTCGTTTGCCCACACAAATGCGAGCTCGGAACGGCTACTATGGGCAGTCCACAACGCCAACCGTTAGTTTTCAACTCTTGAAAATAATCTCAAAGCAACGGAGAGGGAGGGATTCGAACCCTCGATAGGATTTACACCCTATAACTCCTTAGCAGGGAGCCGCTTTCAACCACTCAGCCACCTCTCCAAGTTCAGAGCTGCATTATAACAAGCTATCTTCAGCCCGGTAAAGCTTTCTGCCGTTATTTCTTGTCATAATGCGCGGTAGCCTATGTTTGAAGCCACAGAGAATTTCCCACGAAATGGTTCCAATGCGATTGGCCCAGTCATCCGCCGTAATTTGCTGAGACGGGGAACGGCCTAAAAGAGTCACGATGTCACCTTCTTGGAGATCGTGACTATCAGAAATGTCCAGCATCAGCTGATCCATAGTGATGGCCCCAATCTGGCGAATGGGCCGATCATCAATTAAGACATTGAGCTGATTGGATAACTGACGTGGAATACCGTCGGCATAGCCAATCCCGACAACAGCTATGGTCATTGGGCGCTGGGCAATAAAGCGATGCCCATAACTGACTCCGGCGCCAGCGGGAATTTGTTTGATATGGGTAATGCGAGCTTTAACCTCCAGCGCTGGTTGTAAGTCGAGCACAGAGTGCAGGTGAGGCGCTGGTGGTAACCCATACAGCCCAAGACCAACACGTACCATGTTGTACTGGAGCGCTTTGGCATCACTGAGGGTAGCGGCTGTATTGGCTAGGTGTAAGTGAGTGGGGAGTTGGTTATGGGCTTTAAGAGTTGCGATCGCACTCTCAAACCGTTCATGCTGACGCCGCATTTCCTGATCATCTGCATCATCAGCCGTCGCAAAATGGGAATACAAACTGGTTATTTGCAAAACAGGCAGTCTACTGACAAACTCCACAAACTCCAACGCCCGCTGCCAATCAAACCCTAGGCGCGACATTCCCGTATCCAGCTTGATATGCACGGGCAAAGGCAAACATGAATCACTCAGGGCTTCAGCAAACACCAGTGCTTGCTTGGGTGAAACAAGGGTGGGCTGCAGCTGCCAGCGAGCCAGCGCCAGCACCTCTTCAGCATGATGCAACGCCCCCATAACTAAAATAGGAACCTTTAGACCAGCCTGACGGAGTTCAATCCCTTCTGGCACCGTAGCCACGCCTAACCAGGTTGCCCCTGCCGTCAAAACAGTCTGAGCCACCGCAACCGCACCATGACCATAGGCATCAGCCTTCACAACCGCCATCAAATCAGTGGTTGGATGTAGCAAACTACGAAATTGCCGCACATTGTGATGAACCGCGTCCAAATCAATCTCAACCCAAGCCCGCGAGCATCGCATGGCTGACACACTTGGCGTTTCATCCCATCTCAACATCCCGCTTATCCCTCACAAAAACTCATACCCTAGCCACGGTATCGCAAGTACCAAAGCACTTTAGCGACCTGTGTTAGTATCAAATC
Source organism: uncultured Leptolyngbya sp. (assembly GCA_937899365.1). Taxonomy (GTDB): domain Bacteria; phylum Cyanobacteriota; class Cyanobacteriia; order Phormidesmidales; family Phormidesmidaceae; genus Leptothoe. The sequence continues at coordinate 3,205 of CALBPH010000057.1, read as the reverse complement.
ACAACTTTTAGATGAACCTCAATGAGCAAGGTTCTTGTCTTAAATGCTTCCTATGAGCCGTTAAACATTACGAGTTGGCGGCGAGCTGTTGTATTGATTATTAAAGGCAAGGCCGAAACGGTAGAACATAACGGATTGGCAGTTTATGCAAACTTTCCCTTGCCAACCGTCATTCGTCTGCGACACTATGTTCGCATACCTTATAAAGACATCCCTCTGACGCGCCGTAATCTGCTGTATCGCGATAACCATACCTGCCAGTACTGCGGCTATGCAGGTGATGGGCTTACCCTAGATCATGTGGTACCCCGGTCTCGTGGAGGTAAGGAAGTCTGGGAAAATATGGTCTCCGCCTGTGTCCGTTGCAACGTCAAAAAAGGCAATCGCACCCCGAAAGAAGCCAGGATGCCTCTGCGGATAACACCGCGCAAACCCCATAGTAGTCTCTACTTTGAGGTTGCTCGCCACACCCGGGGAGATGCCCATCAAGAATGGCGCAAATATGTCATTGGCCTGACCCGTTAAGTCCCTTACACTTGTCAGCCTAACTCCTCAATTTCATTCAACTCTTTTCTGCGCATGGCATCTCAAGACGCATTGCTGAAGTCTCCCAATCGGGCAAGCTATAGATCAAATATGGATTTGAGCGATGGTCCTGCGGCCTCATTACGGCATCTGCTCATTACCCATGCCGGTAGTCGGCAGCTAATCTTACTACAAGACTTTCCAGACCCTGACGCCCTATCGTCGGCGTGGACTTACAAGCTAATTGCAGCCGATTACGATGTAGACTGCGATATTTTCTACTCAGGCACCCTGAGCCATCAAGAAAATATTGCTTTGGTTAAACTCACCAACCTACCTGCTAAACGTTGGTCAAACCCAAAGCCTCCAGACCTATCTCAATATGCAGGCTACGTCTTGGTCGATACCCAAGGCACCACCAGTCAATTACTAGAACGGGTGAATGCTGCTAGCGTCCCATTACTCGTCGTGATTGACCATCACAAACTGCAGGATCAGCCCAAAGCAGAATTTGCTGATATTCGTCCAGACGCTCGGGCAACGGCCACAATTTTGACACAGTATCTCCAAGCAGGGCTCTTAGACTTAGACCGAAACAACAGCAAACACGTCAAATGCGCTACGGCCCTAATGCACGGACTGCGCTCAGATACAGGCCAATTAATGCAGGCTACAGAAGCAGACTTTCTGGCAGCCGCTTATCTCAGCCAATATTGTGACGCCCAACTCCTGAGCGCTATTCTCCAAGCCTCGCGTTCCAAGCGCGCCATGGATGTCATCGAGCGTTCGCTGCGCAATCGCAAGATTCAGAATAGTGTCTCCATTGCCGGTGTAGGCTATTTGCGCTACGAAGATCGCGATGCTATCCCCCAAGCCACAGACTTTTTACTCACTGAAGAAGACGTCCACACAGCCGTGGTCTATGGCATTGTTCATGACGAAGATGATGAGCGTGAAGTGGTCATCGGGTCTTTGCGCACGAGCAAAATCACCCTCGATCCGGACGAGTTCATAAAAGAAGCCTTTGGACAAGATGATCAGGGTCGCTTTTTTGGCGGGGGTCGCTCCATGGCCGGCGGGTTTGAAGTACCGATCGGCTTTTTATCAGGCTTCTATGAAAACGGTGACTACAACCGCCTCAAGTGGGAGGTATTTGATTTACAAATCAAGCAGAAGCTCCTGAAATTGATTAATCCAGAGGATGGAGTGATTAATACTGATTAGGAGCCATAGCCATTAGCCCTGCAAAAGACAACGCTATCTCCCATAGCCAGGTTTATTTTATTCGCCACGGTATTGCCGCTGAGCGGGGCAGCTACGCTGACGATGAACAGCGACCTCTGATTCAAAAAGGCGTGCATAAAACCGCACAAGTGGCTCAGCGGCTATTGAAATTAGGTCTAAGCTTTAACACACTGCTCTCAAGTCCATTGGTACGGGCCGTGCAAACAGCTGATATTTTATGCCAAGCAAATCTCACCACCAGCTATCAAATCTTTCAACCGCTAGCACCCGGCGGAGACCTACAGGATTGGTTAGATTGGCTAGCTGACTGGCAATCTCCAGAGAATAGGAATTTAGCACTCGTCGGCCACGAGCCCGACCTGAGTCGGTGGTCACAGCAATTAGTTCATGGTTCCATCAACAATCGATGGATTTTGAAAAAGGCAGGCATCATTGGCGTCAGCGTTCCAAACCCCAGAAATGCAATTGGCCAAAGTCAGCTCTTTTGGCTAGCCCCACCTCGATTACTGCTGTAATATCAATTATTTTTCTCTGAGTAAGGTGTCCCCAAACCAATTGAGAATAGCGGAAGCGGAATAGGTCACTTCTCGATGGTCTTACAATATATTGAATATTGAGAGAACAGCGGTAGGACAGTTAACGATGACTCTATGCGAATATCGCCCCGGTTTGGAGGGAATTCCTGCCACAGAATCAGGCATTAGCTATGTGAATGGTCTGGAGGGGATTTTAGAATACCGAGGCATTCGTATTGAAGAGTTGGCCCAAAAGAGCACGTTTTTAGAAACAGCCTATTTGCTGATCTGGGGTGGCTTACCCACGAAGCAAGAACTGGATGCGTTTAAGGATGAAATTCAACACCATCGTCGCTTAAAGTATCGTATTCGCGACATGATGAAGTGCTTCCCTGAGAGTGGGCATCCCATGGACGCGCTGCAAGCATGCGCTGCTGCATTGGGCCTATTTTATTCTCGTCGGGCCTTGGAAGATCCTGCCTATATTCAGGCGGCTGTTGTCCGTTTACTGGCTAAAATTCCCACCATGGTGGCGGCATTTAAGCTGATTCGGAAGGGAAATGATCCGGTCCAGCCTCGGGATGACTTAGACTATGCGGCCAATTTTTTATACATGTTGAACGAGGAGGAGCCCGATCCTCTCTCTGCTCGGATTTTTGACGTGTGTCTCACGCTTCATGCCGAGCACACGATCAATGCGTCAACATTTTCAGCTATGGTCACCGCATCAACCCTGACGGATCCCTATGCTGTAGTGGCATCAGCGGTGGGAACCCTAGCCGGTCCACTCCATGGCGGCGCTAATGAAGAAGTCATTGCCATGTTGCAAGAAATTGGTTCAGTGGATAATGTCCGTCCTTTTGTCGAGGAGCGGATGGCTCGTAAGGGGAAAATTATGGGCTTTGGCCACCGGGTGTATA
>CALBPH010000056.1 GCA_937899365.1 uncultured Leptolyngbya sp. | reverse complement strand
ACGCTACTTTTCTGGCGTACGCAGCTACAGGGGGACAATGTTGGCGCTACAGCAGGCTTAACTGCTCAATATCCGACGATAGCTTAGGTCGTCGACGGATTTTTGGTGGCGTAACATTTACGTGGGCAACAAACCATGTGCGTAAATCTCGACATTGTTGGGCGTCAAGGCTGTCTAGATCTAGCGCTGCGGGAAACAAACTAGGAGTTTTAGCTGCCGCCCAGCCGACGTCACTAGCATAGCGCTCAGCACCAAAAGGCGTCACATCGTCCGGTAGCTGTCCTAAATAGGGAACAACATTGTCGCGGGTCAAAAAATTACTCCGTTGTTGCTCTAGCTGACGTACACGATGCGATCGCATCTGCCGATAGTCCAAAATTGGAGCCGGATAGCCCTTGGTGGGCGGCGGTGTCCCCAACCGTTCTGGTGGCAGGTGGGCCAGCTCTGGCACCCAGCGCTTAATAAACAATCCGTCTGGATCACAGCGGTCCACGGCTGCCTGCTGGGGATTATAAATCCGGGTCCAGGTCTTATCTAGACAGTGGGTCACCCCAGACTGCATCGCCCACTGGTAGTGATCAATGGGACAGTCCCCATCGATTAGGTGGCGCATAAAATGCAGCGCCCCATAGCGCCAGTCCATCCCCATTAGGTTACTCAAAAAGCTGGAATAGATTGCCCGCACTCGAAAGTTAAGGGCCAGGTAGCCGCCAGTCGCCTGCAGACAGCGGGCCGCCGCATCCACTATGGGAAAACCAGTCTGCCCCTGCTGCCACGCCTGGTACAGATCGTCGTCAAACTCCCAGCCGTCTTCGTCAAAAATGCTGTAGAGCGATCGCAACTCCAGCTGAGGCAAATAGCGAAAGCGCTGGGTAAAGCCATTGCCCCACCGCAGCCGAGAAATCAGCTGATAAAAACTGCGCTGCACCCGGCGGTCACCCCGATCATCCGCCCGTTGAATGATCTGCACACACTCACGCACCGAAATAACACCAAATTTAATGTGGGGACTTAGCCCCGTTGTAATTTCAGCACTGGGGTAAGACAGCTGCCAGTAGTAGCGGTCGGCCTTTTCCACCAAAAATCGCTGCAGCAGCTGGCGGGCAGCCCTTGTACTCCCCGTGGGAATAGGTTTACCATCCGCCCGATGCCCCAGATGCTCCAACTCAGGCAGTTCGTCACTTTCTAGATCAGCCGGCACCTCTACTCGAGCCGGTACCGGCACCACAGGGGCAGACACCTCCTGATACCACCACTGACGATATCGCGGATACGCCATCAGCTCTGGGCTACTCGCCACCGGCTCAAACCAACGAATTTTCATTTGCCTGTCGGCCAAAACCTGATTTAGCCTGGCATCTCGCACCCGTCCATAGATCCGTTCACAGTCGGTATAGCTATAAATGCCATCGGCCTGGGTGGCTTCGATCAGCTGGGGCAGCACCTCTGTGGGGTCGCCATGGCGCAAGATCAAACGTCCCCCCAGACGCCGCAGGTCTTGGTCAAGGTGACGCAAACAGTCCACCATAAACGCCACCCGAGCCGCCCCGGTCTCTGGGTGCCGCAACAGCGAACGATCAAATATAAACACTGGGATAACAACCCCACGCAGCGCCGCACGATGCAGCGGCTCATGGTCATATATCCGCAGATCGCGACGGAACCACACTAGTGTTCGGCTTACCATCAGCCACCGGACCTATCACTTAACGTCATACAGCCAAACCCTTTACCCATCGCAACCCACACCTTAATCATAGAAACTTTCTTGATTTTTAGTCTGGTGACAGATCAAATTTAGTTCATTTGTACTAATATAAAACCACAACCTCTAGAACGTTTGCTCCATGGCTCACTCCCCTCTATATGGCCCATCCAACCGCCCGACTCACCAGGCACCCCGACCGGTCGGGTACCACCATGTGCGTCCGCAGCCCCGATCACCACAGCGCTTCGCTTGGCTACTCAGCAGCATTGCCCTATCGGCCCTAGCCATCGCCCCCGGCGATCTGTGGTCTCGCTTCTCAACGTCCCTGTCACCACAGCCCACTCAACAAGAGTCCATCCAGCCATGGTCCTTTAACCGGGCGGAAACAGCGCAAACATGTCAGTCCATGGTGAATGCCGACCAGCGTCTTTCCCGCGGTCAGCTCACCCAATTTTTAGCCATTGCCCAAGAATCCTCCCAGGCATCTATTCACGAAACCATCGCTCCACCCTACTGCACCCTGTCAAAAGAGCATCAGTCTAAACAGAGCGAAGCATACCCCCTAGCCTTTGATCCAGATACCTGGTTTGTGGTGAATTATGACCAGGGCATCTACAAAAGCTATGACTTTGTTTTTCGCCAATAATTTCTTTTTCGCTAATAAGTAGAAAGATTTGACGGGTTTCATTCAGCCTGTCATTGATGCCCAATGGCGCAATCAGGAGCAATCAAATGAACAGCGATCTAAATCTCAAGCTCCTGAAGCAACCCATCACAGGCATCCATCAATAAACCGATCACATAGTCAAACCCATCGGTGCCGCCATAGTAAGGGTCAGGCACTTCCTGGTCGGGATAGTCGTGGCAAAAGTCGCACATACGTTTTACCTTGGCTGCATACTGCCCCGATGAGTCAAGTGCCAAAATATTGCGATAGTTGCTGTCGTCCATCGCCAAAATCAGGTCAAACTGCTCAAAGTCTTCAACGGTGAACTGCCGAGCGCGACCAACCAGGCTAATGCCGCGTTTTTTAGCCGCCGCCGTCATCCGACTGTCGGGGCAACTACCAATGTGATAGCTGGATGTGCCAGCGGAGTCACAGCTCACCTTGGTTTGCAGACCTCGCTGTGCAAGCAGATGGTTCATAATGTTCTCTGCTGACGGAGAGCGGCAGATATTTCCCAGGCACACAAACAACAGTCGGGTTGTCATGACAGAAACTCACTGAGCACAAAAACAAAATAATCATCCACACCAAAAGCGACTAGCGGCTGATCCGCTAATCGCTTTTAGATCGCCTAAATTCGATTGAGTTACAGACCTGGCAGCTGTAAACCACCGGTCAATTCTTCCATGCGTTCACGCATGGTCTCTGTTGACTTAAGGTAAGCATCGCGCATGGCTGCTGACACCAGGTCAGAAAGAACCTCTGCCCCTTCATTCATCGCATCAGGGGAAATAGAAACCCGTTTGGGTTCTTGGTTTCCACTGAGGACGACCTTAACCAAGCCACCACCTGACTGGCCTTCAATCTCCATTTGTTCAAGCTCTTCCTGGAGTTTTTTCGCTCCTTCTTGAACCTGCTGAGCTTTTTTAAACGCTTCGCTCAGCTCCTTCATTTTTCCAAGACCGAAGCCAAAACCTTGCCCTTTGTTCATAACTGGCGGCCTGATTTTACTAAATTAACTGTCAAACTATACGTCGCCTTGGCCGGAATTGCAATCATTTAGCAATTGAGGGTAACACCCACCTAGGCAGCTTGAAAGTCTCCTAAAATTTGCACTTCGGGTCTCAACTGTAGGGACCACCTGTCATCCACGATGTCTTGGATGTGGCGAATCAGTTTGAATATGTCGCTCGCCGTGGCGCCACCACAGTTAAGAATAAAGTTTGCATGGCGTTCTGCCACCTGGGCCTGCCCCACCTTAAACCCCTTGAGGCCAGACTGTTCGATTAGCCAGCCAGCACTTTTGGGCTGCGGGTTGCGAAACACACTGCCGCAGCTGGGCAAATGATAGGGCTGGGTGGTGCGGCGCTGCTCTAAATCTGCGGCGGTTTCAGCCCGCACTACGTTTGGATCGTGACCGGGCTCTAGTTGGAAGGTGGCCTGGGTGACAATCCGTGGATCCGATTGCAGCATCGATGTGCGGTACTTAAACTGCAGCTGATCTGACGTCAGGGTTTCCAGGGACCCATCGGGATTAAGGACATCGGTGCTGACTAAAATGGTCTGGGTATCGCTGCCGTGGGCCCCAGCGTTCATCACAACGGCCCCTCCCACTGTGCCCAAGCTAGACCGGTCCAACCACGTTTTGCCACCTTCCAGGCCAAGGTGGCCATGGGCATTCCCGCCGCGACAGTCACTCGCCCCATTTCGTCAAACTCTGCCTGCCGTAGATAGCGGGTACAGATCACTAGACCGGGCAAACCGCGATCGCTAATCAGCAAATTAGACCCCGCCCCCAAACGGGTGATGGGTAACCCCTCAGCATTGGCCCATTGGACACAGGCTTGGAGTTCGCTGACGCTGCGGGGGGCAGCAAACCATTCGGCGGGGCCACCCACTTTAAACGTGGTCAGATTTGCTAGGGAAAACTGGGCCTTAGCGACACAGCCTGTGCTGGTTAGTTGCGTTTCAGTTGAGGACATTTGACAGGTTGGGTCACACTTTAAACATTGGTCAGGGTCGCTTGTTCAGCCCGATTGGCCTGGTACTCCATAACATCTGGAATCACCTGGTTCAAGTTGCCCGCTGTGAGAAAAATAACCAGATCGCCAGGCTGCAACATTGATGCCAGTTTTGACTTTACGTCGTCTAGGGTGGCTCCATAGGTTGCTTGGGTGTGGTGCTCACCAATGGTACTGGTGACATCCTCCCCCGTAATGCCAGAGGCATTGGCCTCCCCTGCACTATAAATATCGGTCACAATCACCTGATCCGCATCCCCAAACGCCGTGGCAAATTCCTGGAGCAGCGTGGTTATACGACTGTAGCGATGGGGCTGAAATACGGCTACCACTCGCCGTTGGCTGACAGCGGGTAAAATCTCCGTGCTTTTTACCTTGGCCGCCGCCAGCGTAACTTTAATTTCGCTAGGGTGGTGGGCATAGTCGTCGATAAACAGAATGTTGTTGTGGAATCCACGCTGATCAAACCGCCGTTTAGCCCCGGCAAAGGTGGCCATGATGGTTGCGATCGCATCAAACTCCACCCCCAACCGTCGCGCCACCGCAATTGCCGCCAGGGCATTGCTTAAATTGTGACGCCCCAAAATAGCCAGACTTAACGTCCCCAGACGCTCTCCCCGCTCCCAGATTTCAGCGGTTGTTTTCTGGGCAGTTTCACAAATATCGGTGGCAATGTAGTCAGCGTTTGAATCCTGCCGCAGGCTGTAGGTTACCGCAGGCTGAATTCGCTGGAGCACCGTATCGCAATCGGCACTACCAATCACCACATCACATTGGGTAGCAAAGTGCTTAAAAATGCCCACAACCTCGTCTAAGGTGCTGTAGTGGTCTGGATGATCCAGCTCAATATTAGTAATAATGCCAATGGCCGCCGACAGCTTAACCAACGAACCGTCCGACTCGTCCGCCTCAGCCACCATGTAGTCACTGGAGCCCACATAGGCATTGCCCTCCCAGGCAGACACCTCCCCACCAATCACAATGGACGGATCAATACCCGCCTTCAGCAGTAGGTAGCCCACCATGCTGCTAGTTGTGGTCTTACCATGGGTACCCGCCACAGCAATCCCCTGGGTGTCATTCATCAACGCGGCCAAAATATCGGAGCGATGGAACATGGGGCAGCCAGCATCGAGGGCCGCCTTATATTCAGGATTGCTTGGACCGATGGCCGTAGAACAAACCACCTGAGGCAAAACCGCATCATTTGTAGATGACGTGCAGGTCACCTGGGCAATGTTGTCCGCCTCCTGACTCCAAAAAATGCGGACGCCATTTTCTTGAAGACGACGAGTGATATGCGTTAAGCGTCGATCAGAGCCAGACACCGGTAACTGCCGCTTTGCCAATACATAGGCCAAGGCCGACATCCCAATACCACCAACACCGATAAAGTGAAATTGCCTGCCACTAAAATCTACTGCTATCGGCATAAACTCACCTCACACACCATGCACAGATATTTCAGGCGTATGATACCAGGAATCTATGGGATGGCCATACCTCTGCTCGACAGGCTCCACCGTTTCGCTTAGACGATTCAGCACAATACTCACAGTCCAGGACCTGGCATCAGGGGATCGCTCCCCACCTAAGGTTCGTCAAAATTTCATAGGTATTCCCAAGACTGACTTGTAAGCCAATACCGTGAGCAATTATACTTAATTTCAAAGTAGGACGATAATCTAATTGTTGGACTCGGGGATCAAGTTATCCCACGGTTTTTAGTGTGATAGTTCTGATCCCGGGTCGTTCAGGCAATGGGATATCATTGGGTTTGCACATGCAAACGCTAATTTGACGCAGTTGTACGACAGAGGGTAAGCGCAGTGATTAGAGTAGCTATCAACGGTTTTGGACGCATTGGGCGCAATTTCCTACGCTGTTGGTTGACCAGAGAAAATTCAGGATTTGATATTGTTGCAATCAACAATACCTCCGATCCTAAAACAGCTTGTCATTTGCTGAAGTATGACTCCTTGTTGGGTCGTCTAGATGCAGATGTCAGCTTCACCGATGACACGATTACCGTCGGCGATAAGACTATCAAGTGCTGTTCTGATCGCAACCCCAACAACTTGCCTTGGGGTGCTAGGGACATTGACCTTGTAATTGAGTCCACAGGTGTTTTTGTTAGCGAAGAAGGCGCTGGTCGTCACCTCGAAGCGGGTGCTAAGCAGGTGCTGATTACAGCTCCTGGTAAGGGCGGTAATGTTGATACCTATGTCATTGGCGTTAACTCCGATGATTATGTTCATGGCAAGAACCCCATCATCAGCAATGCTAGCTGTACCACTAACTGCTTGGCTCCTGTAGTCAAAGTTGTTAATGATTCCTTTGGCATCATCAAAGGCACAATGACCACCACCCACAGCTACACAGGCGATCAGCGTATTCTAGACGCTAGTCACCGCGACCTGCGTCGTGCCCGTGCCGCTGCCATCAACATCGTGCCCACATCCACCGGTGCGGCTAAAGCTGTAGCTTTGGTTATCCCCGAGATGAAGGGTAAGCTCAACGGTATTGCCATGCGTGTACCCACACCTAACGTATCCGTTGTTGACTTGGTGGTTCAGGTCGAGAAAAAGACCATTAAAGAAGAAGTCAATGAAGCCATGAAGGCTGCCGCTAACGGCCATATGAAGGGCGTTTTAGGCTATACCGAAGAGCCTCTTGTTTCCATTGACTATCGTAAGACCGACGATTCTTCTATTGTTGACTCCAGCCTTACCTTGGTAATGGATGGCGACATGGTTAAGGTTGTTGCTTGGTATGACAACGAGTGGGGCTACAGCCAGCGTGTTGTTGACCTAGCTGAGCTTGTTGCCGCTAAGTGGCCTGGTTAGAGGATAAGGGTTTTACATGATCCACAGATATATCGTTCAGGCGTTCCATTGAACGCCTGTACGACAATAAAAAAAGCTCCCTGCAGATTGTTTCTCTGGGAGCTTT
>CALBPH010000055.1 GCA_937899365.1 uncultured Leptolyngbya sp. | reverse complement strand
CCTGGACGACTATTTTAAACACCATGCCATCGACTGTCTCAAAATAGTGCCATCCCATCTGGCAGCCCTGTTAACATCGTCTCGACCAGAGCAAATCTTACCTAAACAGCGCTTAATTTTAGGTGGCGAGGCCTGTGACTGGCAGTTGATTGAAAAAATCTATGGCTATGGGTCAAGCTGCCAGATTTTTAACCACTATGGACCGACGGAAACCACTGTTGGGGCCTTGACCTATGCCATTGATGCAGAGAGACTAGCCCATAGATCCCCTCAACAAAAAACAGTCCCCATTGGTCGTCCCATTGCCAATGCGCAAGTTTATCTGTTAGATGCAGATGGTCAGCCTGTTCCTAGGGGGGTACCTGGGGAAATCTACATCGGGGGTGCGGGGGTGGCCCGAGGGTATTTAAACCGAACTCAACTGACAACAGAACGGTTTATTCCCAACCCTTTTATCGGCCATCCACTGCCAGATGCCTACCAATCGCCCGTTCTCTACAAAACCGGAGACCTGGGGTGCTATCAACCAGACGGCACTGTTGAATTTCTGGGACGGATTGACTACCAAGTTAAAATTCGCGGTTATCGTATCGAGCTTGGAGAAATCGAAAGTGCCATTAGACAGCACCCAGCCGTCAGGGATACGGTCGTCTTAGCCCGTGAGGGACAGTCGGGTAATCGCCGATTAGTGGCCTATATTGTCCCTGAAAAACAATCTGATTTGGTCGTCAGTGAGCTACGCGAATCGTTACAGACAATGCTGGCCGACTATATGGTCCCAGCCGTCTTTGTGTTGCTGAAAACATTGCCCCTAACGCCCAATGGTAAACTGGACCGTCAGGCATTACCTGCCCCCGAATCGGTTCAGATCGAGCGTCAGGCCACCTTTGTTGCCCCCGGCACAGAGGCAGAGAAGACATTAGCCGAGATCTGGGCCAAAACCCTGGGCATTGAAAAAATAGGCATCCATGACAACTTCTTTGAACTAGGGGGAGACTCTATCCTCAGCATTCAAATTGTTGCCAGGGCCACCCAGGCAGGGTTAAAGCTGACGCCTAAACAGGTGTTTGAAAACCAAACTATTGCTGAATTGGCATCAGTGGCCACCACTCAGCAGATGGTCCAGGCGGAACAAGGCCCCGTGGTCGGTGACGTTCCCCTGACACCGATTCAGCATTGGTTCTTTGAAAAACAATTGCCAGAGATTCATCACTGGAATCAGTCAATTTTGTTAGAGGTTAAACAGCCCCTAAATATTGAGCAGTTGGAACAGGCTGTGCAGCGATTGCTAGAACACCATGACGCTTTACGGCTGCGTTTTGTGCATGAAATCAACTGGCAGCAGCACAGTGTTGCCCCGGACGACATAGCACCGTTTAAGCATGTGGATCTGTCTAAGGCGGTGGATCCAACATTGGCACTCTCATCGACTGCCGCTGAGCTACAGGCTAGTTTGGACCTCACCTCCGGCCCCTTAATGCGGGTCGTCTATTTTGACCTGGGTCCTGATCAATCTAATCGTTTGCTATTGATTATCCATCACCTGGCTGTGGATGGAATATCTTGGCGCATTCTATTGGAAGATCTGCAAATTGCTCATCAACAAGTGAGTCAGGGAAATGCTATTCTGTTTCCGCCTAAAACCACGTCATTTAAGTATTGGGCCGAGCAGCTAACGGACTATGCTAAATCTGACCGTCTGCAACAGGAACAAGACTATTGGCTGAAGCAGTCTTCGTCAGTACGGCTGCCGGTAGATTTTTCTAGTCATGACAATGCTGTAGAAAAAGCTCACACCGTATCGGTTACATTGAGTGAAGCGGAGACGGTAGCGCTGCTCCAGGAGGTGCCGGCCGCCTATCGCACTCAAATTAATGATGTGCTTTTGACGGCATTGGTGCAGGCCTTTGCCCATTGGACTGGAGAACGCTCTCTCCTTTTAGATCTCGAAGGCCATGGTCGAGAAGATCTCTTTGAAAATGTAGACATATCTCGCACTGTGGGCTGGTTTACAACCATTTTCCCAATATTGTTAGACATTCAACAGGTGTCTGATGCTCAACTAGGGGATGTGTTGAAGGCGCTAAAAGAGCAGCTGAGGGCGCTGCCGCACCTTGGCATTGGCTATGGCATTCTCCGCTATCTTTGCGATCGCACCGACTGGCAACCCCAACCAGCCGAAGTGCGGTTTAACTACTTGGGGCAAACAGACCAGGTATTGCAGTCATCATCGATTTTTGCCCCCGCGCAAGAAGCCGTTGGGCCAGGACGGAGTCCCCAAGGTAATCGCAGCTATCGGTTAGATATCAATAGCGTGATTGCGGCGGGTCAGCTAAAAGTTGACTGGAGCTACAGTGAGGCCATTCACCGTCGAGCCACCGTTGAAACCCTGGCCCAACAGTTTATTGAATCGTTGAGATTGCTCATTGCCCATTGCCAAAACCCAGATGCTGGCGGTTTCACCCCCTCAGACTTTTCAGAAGCCAATTTAAACCAACAAGAACTCGACCAGTTCCTAGCGAAACTCAACGGTATATCTTAAAGCCCCCATGAAAGAAAACATCCAAGATATCTACGAGCTCTCTCCACTGCAAAAAGGGATACTTTTCCATGGGTTGTACGCTCCCGAAGAAGGACTCTACTTCATCCAATTTAGCTACAGAGTACGCGGGAACCTAAATCTAGAAGCGTTAGATCACGCCTGGCAGCAAGTAGTGGCCAGGCATACTATCCTGCGCACAAGTTTTTACTGGGAGGAAATTGATAAACCGTTACAAGTAGTCCATCGTCAGGTAACGGTCCCTATAGAACATAAGGACTGGCGCGGCATAGCGGACCAGCCACAACGTTACAAAGACTTTTTAAACCACGATCGCCAACGCGGATTTGATTTTTCAAAACCACCCCTGATGCGCATGACGGTGATTCGTTTCAGCGATCAGTCTTACCAAATCGTTTGGAGCAAACACCACTTAATTTTAGATGGTTGGTCCGGTGCATTAGTAATAGGCGAATTTTTCCAACTCTATCAAGCATTTTGTCAGGGAGAAAACGTACCATTACTGCCCAGCATTCCCTTTAAGAACTACATTGCATGGTTACGTAAACAAGACCTAGCCAACGCCGAGGAGTATTGGAAACGTACACTTAAAAACTTTAAAACAGCCACACCACTGACGTATATAGAAGATCCGGATTTATCCAATCAAGAAGAAAAATATAACGAGGAAATGCTGGAGTTCCCAGAGTCTGTCACCCACCAGTTACAGACCCTGGCTCAGCAGCAGCGACTCACCCTCAACACCCTATTTCAGGGAGCATGGTCTCTCTTGCTCAGCCGCTACAGCTGCCAAAATCAGATCGTTTACGGGTGTGGAGTTTCCGGTCGGCCAGTGGACTTAGACGGAACAGAATCCATGGTTGGCGTGTTTATCAACACCCTACCAGTGTGCGTCAATGTCCCCCCCGATCACCTATTGTTGCCCTGGCTCGCAGAACTTCAGACCCAGCTAGTTGAACTGCGTCAGTATGAATACAGTCCCCTGGTAGATGTGCAAGGGTGGAGCGATGTGCCACGGGGATTCCCCCTATTTAAGACTATTGTCGTCTTTGAGAATTATCCATCCGCCCAAATTGACAGCACAGAAAAAGCAGAGCTAGAATTCCAAGATTTTGATGGATTTTATAAAACAAATTATCCTTTAAATATCATTGGACACCCAGGACCTCAGCTAAAGCTCGGCATCAACTATGATTGCCGACGTTTTAAGGCAACCACAATTACTGGCATATTGAAACATCTTGAGCTATTGCTCACGGAAATGGCGACAAACCCTGACATTCAGCTACAACATCTATTGTTACTAACCCCAGAACAACGGCAAATCACCCAAGCATTAGCAAAAGAAATGACATTTAATTTCGATTTTGCCCTATCCCATTAACAACCGTTACTGCTTTAGAGACCGACAAGCGCTAACAACTGTGTTCTCAGTCAAAGCATTATAGAGACCGACAAGCACCAGCACCGTCCATTCACTACCCCCTAGATGAATGCTATGAATATCTTTGAAAAGTGCGAATCAAACGTTAGAAGCTACTGCCGAAGCTTTCCAGCTATTTTCCATCGAGCTAAAGATTCTATTATCTACTCAGAATCAGGCCAAGAATATATTGATTTTTTAGCAGGGGCTGGGGCCTTAAACTATGGCCATAACAATGACTACATCAAGCAACAGGTCATGCTGTATCTGGATGCTGATGCTATTACCCATGGGTTAGATTTACACACCTCTGCCAAAGAGAAGTTTTTGACCACATTTTCTGACCAGGTGCTAGCGCCCAAAGGCCTCGATTACCGCATTCAATTTTGCGGCCCTACGGGAACCAATGCTGTGGAAGCCGCCCTCAAACTAGCCAGAAAAATCAAAAAAAGGACCGGAATATTTTCGTTTATGGGAGCCTACCATGGCATGACCTTAGGCAGTCTAGCCGTGACGGGTAATACCTCCATTAGGGAGGGAACCTGGGGGACATCAAGCAATGTTACCTTTATGCCCTATCCCCATGGCTTTATGGAGACAATCGATACAATTGCGTACATCGAATCAGTGCTCAATGATGTTAGCTCTGGAGTTGAAAAGCCAGCAGCCATTATCTTTGAAACGGTACAAGCTGAAGGCGGTGTCATTGTTGTACCCATTGAATGGATGCAGAGGCTCAGAGCATTATGTGACGAACATGACATTCTG
This sequence comes from uncultured Leptolyngbya sp., assembly GCA_937899365.1. Taxonomy (GTDB): domain Bacteria; phylum Cyanobacteriota; class Cyanobacteriia; order Phormidesmidales; family Phormidesmidaceae; genus Leptothoe. The sequence goes on along the minus strand of CALBPH010000055.1, from coordinate 2,601 downwards.
TTGATTTGTGATGATATTCAAGTTGGCTGTGGTAGGACCGGGCCGTTCTTTTCCTTTGAGCGGGCTAACATTGTTCCAGATATGGTGATCCTCTCAAAATCTATCAGTGGTTATGGGTTTCCCATGTCGTTGCTGTTAATTAAGCCAGACTTAGACATTTGGGAACCGGCTGAGCATACGGGTACATTTAGGGGTAATCAATTGGCCTTTGTGGGGGGAACAGCAGCCCTAGAATTTAGAGAAAATACAGATCTAGAGAGAGATGTGAAACTCAAAGCATCGTTTTTAGATGATTTTCTCAACAATGAGATCAAACCGATGGTAGAAGGAATCGAAATCCGGGGCGTTGGACTAATTTGGGGAATTGATCTCACCCAGTGTGGGGGAGGTTCCTTGGCTAAGCAGATAGCGTCTCGATGTTTTGAACTAGGATTAATCATTGAGCGTGTGGGCAGGAACGACACTGTCTTAAAAATTTTACCGCCGCTATCAATTGACATGGCCACATTGCAGAAGGGCTGTTCACAGATCAAACAAGCCTTTAAAGATTGCGTAGTGTAAGGTTCGCCTGATGAGGACAATGGAAATGTTGGCTGAAAAAACACGTGAAGATATCTCTGAAAGTTTGTTTTCTGAAAAAGTTTACTGGCTCAATCAGCTCTCAGGAGAACTGCCTGAGACAAACTTTATTACTGGCTACATCAGGCCTAAAGAGTATAGTGGCAAAAATAAATCTGTTAAGTTTGAGCTTGATAAAACTGTCTCCCAGGCTGTTCTCAAGTTAAGCAACGACTCCCATAGCTCGGTATATGTGTTCCTGCTATCGGTAGTCAATATATTGCTAGCAAAATATACCAACAATAGCGATTTAATTGTGGGTATCCCTATTCTTGGAACAGATAACCATGCTAAGACCTCTGTCAACACAGTTCTCCCATTACGCAGCCAACTAAGTCAGGACCTGACGTTTAAGGATGTCTTACTACAGGTTAAAGAAGATACAGTTAGTGCCTATGTTAACCAGAACTATCCGGTTGACAAGGTATCCCAGTTATTAGAGCTGTCGTCATATCAAAACCGTTGTCCTCTTTTTGATGTCGTTGTTCTCTTAAAGACCATCCACAGCTATGACGACGCCATAGCACTTAACAACGATGTAACTATTTCATTTGACATCGAGAACGATTGCATTAAGGGCACCCTTGAGTACAGCGATGCTTTATTTGTTGATGGCATGATGGATGCGATCGCAAAATGTTATACCACCTTGGTGGACTGCGTTATCAATCAGCTCGACATTAAACTGGCAGACATTACGTTCCTAGATAGTGCAGATCGATTTCAGCTTTTAGCCAGCTTTAACAATAATCACAGAATTTATCCCCTTGAACAAACAATCAGTACATTATTTGACAAGCAGGTAGACCAAACACCAGACAATATTGCAGCGGTTTGGCAAGATACCCAGCTCACCTATCAGGAGTTGAACGCAAAAGCCAATCAAGTGGCCAGGCTTTTACAAAGTTTAGGCCTGAAGCCAGGAGAGTTTGTTGGCATCTTAAAAGACCGAGACATTAACTTTTTGATCGCTATCCTGGCAATTCACAAAGCGGGAGGAGCCTATGTCCCCATCGACAGCACCTATCCCCTAGATCGAATTTCATATATGCTCTCCAACAGCCAGGTGAGTTTTTTATTGACCGATCACCTAGCTTTAGAGGTTCTGAATAATCTGCCAGACAGTTTTGCTGGATTAAAGCACGTCATTTGTTTAGATAGTTCTTCTGAAAAATTAGCCAACCCTCAGCTATCGCAGGTGAGCATTTACAGGCAGGATGATTTTCTTCAACTCCCCCAAGAGAATCTGGATACATCCAGTCAAGCAACTGACTCAGCCTATATGCTCTACACCTCAGGGTCTACAGGGTTGCCCAAGGGGTCCATTATTCGCCATGACGGTGCAATCAACCATATCTATGGTCAAATAGACGCATTAGCTCTACATAAAGGATTTAATTTTCTCCAAAGTGCGCCAGCCTCGTCAGATATTTCGGTCTGGCAATTTCTAGGACCGCTACTAACAGGGGGTAAAACCGTCATTGTCGATACCGAGACCGTGTGTAACCCGGAACAATTGTTCAATGTGATTAAAGCAGAGCAGCTAACTCTGGTGGAGCTGGTGCCCATTGTTCTCAGAGGGTTGATTGAGCTCAGGACTCTGCTCTTATCTGATCAACGCTTATTGCCCGATCTATCGCTAATGATGGTGACAGGGGAATATGTGCCGGTGGAGTTGGTCAATCAATGGCTGCAGCTATACCCTGACATTAAAGTGGCCAATGCCTATGGACCGACAGAAGCTGCCGATGACATTAGTCAGGCGATTATTGATGCTCCTTTGCCCACAAATCAGCGCACGGTCCCCATTGGTAACCCCCTAGCCAATCTCAAACTCTATGTCTTAGATGCCCAGATGCAGCTGGTGCCCGTGGGAGCGCCAGGCGAGATTTGCGGCTCAGGAATTGGAGTGGGCAATGGCTATTGGCAAAATGAAGAGAAAACGCAGTTAGCATGATAAATACAAACAAATTGGCTATATAG
>CALBPH010000054.1 GCA_937899365.1 uncultured Leptolyngbya sp. | reverse complement strand
GATTTAGAGGATGAACCGATCGGTTAGACAGGCTGTTTGACAGTATCTTGCAGATAAAATCATCCCGAGGATCAGCAACGCCAGGAATTAAAGTGGTGTTCCCTAAGTACAATAGTAGTGGCATTTAACCAGCCATATCACTTGTGACCACCTGCAATACCAGCCCCTACAATCAATTTATCACTGTCCTAAAAGCGCGAAACATTTGGGATGCGGGTACGCTGATCCAGCAGATGTTGGGGGACTTTTATGGCATGTCCTTAACCGAGAATTATGCTCATATTGATTAATTTTATGGGAGCACGTCTGCCGCTTGCGGATGACGTGCTCCCGAATTTGATGACTATGTGATGCGGTTGTCGGGTAGTTGATACTGAATCAACATGTCCCAAATTGAAGCCCAAGTTGCTTCAGCCACTTACGGTAGGCAATGGACATTTTGTCACAGGGAAAGTGAAACTCTTGTTGCAAGTCAAGCGGTAGTCGTTGCGGCCGCTGAGACTCCACCATGGGTATATCTTGGGCCATAACATCATCTTGAAACCGACGCAATTCATCATTGGAAACTTCCGGCGAATAATTACGCGCCACCCCTAACCAGGCAATACTGCTAGTCTCCTCGACGGGGGTAACTACCAGAAAAATGGAAAAACGATTACAATTGTCTCCTTTACGAAACCAGGAAATCATCGGTCGCACAATCTTATAGACATAGCTAACTGACTTCGCTTCTCCCGTCCCCTCAGGGATGGGTTGGTAAAAGTGAATGTCACTGGCAATGATCTCATCATTTTTTACCACCAACTTATAATCTGAAACTTCTGGAAACGCTGGATCTCCCAGTAACCCTTGATGGGTAAAGGGAAAATGGGCAATGTCAACAAAATTTTCCATAACGCGCGGGGCGCTGGAATTGATAGTATAAGGGCCACAGTGAAAAGTCATGGTATCGGCTTGTTGCCATTCTGAAAACGTTGGAATCTCCTGGGTAGGTTTTCCCAAAGCCACCCAAACAAACCCATATTTTTCTTGAACAGCATAGGTCTTGAGGTTGGTTCCTTGGGGAAATGTGGTTACCTTCAAATCAGCAGGAATCTTTGTGCAGTGACCTTCTCGGTCAAATTCCATCGCGTGATATGGGCACACAAGGGTGTGATGATAGCTCACCTCCCCCATGGATAGCGACACTCCCCGATGGGGACAACGATCTTGGCAGGCAATAATGTGGGCTCCGTCTCGCCAAAGTACAATTGGCTCGCCCAATAAATTAACCTGCAACGGGTTTTTGGTGTCTAAACTTTCTGCTAAGGCAACCACATGCCAGGCATTATATAGAACTGGATCAGGTGGAGAGATCGTATTCATATTCAACTGAGCGTGAGAGATTATTTTTCGATGCGGGTGAAGCGCTCAATGGGTAAGGGTTGGGCCATGGCTTTCTGGTATGTGGCTTCTATGGCAGGCATGAGGCGTTCGGCTTGTTGATAGAGTTCTGCCCTTTCTGGCTCATACTCGGCGAGCAGATCTTGCAATTCGCCCAGGAGTGCCGATTCATCGACAGTCAGCACAGTGCCGTCTTCGACCACCAGCTGACCATTGATAAACACCTTGCGAATTGATGTACCATGCTCAGCGTAGACCAGATGAATGGGCAAATCACCGCGAGGAATAAAGCTAGTGGTATTGAGGTCGTAAAGGACGCAGTCGGCTTTGAAACCAGGTGCGATCGCACCCACCTGTTCTTGCAGTAATGCTGACTTTGCTCCCCCATAGGTGCCCCATTTGAGCACATCTCGAGCGCGAGGGTAGCGAGAATAGTCGGAATGGGTAACAGAGTGGACCTGCCCGGCCATTTTCAACACGTCAAACATATTGAAAGAGTCGTTGGAACTCATGCCATCTGAGCCGAGGGCAATATTTACCCCCGCATCCATCAGCTGACGAATGGGGGCAATACCGCTACACAAACGGTGGTTACTAACCACGTTATGAACAACGGTAGCCCCAGCTTCCGCAATTAGCTCCACATCTCGATCCGTCAGCCAGATACCGTGGGCGATAGCGGTGCGATGGGTAAGAATGCCATGTTTTTTGCCATAGCTAACCACTGTCTCGCCAGAGCCGTAAAACTCAGAGCCAGTCACCGCCTGGGTTTTAGTCTCTAGCATATGGGTGTGGATAGGAATATCGAGAGATTCTGAGAGATCACCAATCTGATGCATCAAGTCAGGCGTTACCCGTTGGGGAGCAGAGGGCGCTAGGGCGAGAGTAATCAGCCCTTCCTTACCGTGCCAGTCGGTGTGGAACGACGTGAACATGGAAACCCAGGTAGCATCATCCAGCCCTGTCAGGGCATCAAGGTCCTGTCGCACATCGTCAGGCAAAAAACCTTCCAAATAGGGAATAGTTTTGTACAGGGGCAGGTTGATCACATGGTGGGTAAGGCTCACCCGCAGACCAATGTCCACATAGGCTTGGGCTACCGCTGCAAAAATCTCTGGGGTAATGTAAGGCAGCTCAATCAGGTCATCCTGAATCGTTGTCGCCCCAGACTTGACCATTTCCAGCGCCCCCAACATAGTACGCAAGTAGCACATGCGTGGGCTCAGGTGTTTTCCCTTAAGAGGGGGATAGGTATAGAGCATCCAGGCTTCCAAGGGTAAGGCTTCATAGCGCCCCTTTTCTAAAATCTCAACAGAGTGAGCATGGGCATTAACGAAACCGGGTACTAGCAGATGATCGCGGGCATCAATCACCTGTATGGGCTCCGAATCTAACTCAATGTGATCGGCCACTTCGACAATCCGATCCTCTACAATCAGCACATCTTGAACGCGAGTCTCTAAATCCAACGCCCCATCTGGTTGCAGAGTGAAGGGCATAACCGTGGCTTGTTTAATCAAATATCGGGTAGTCATGGCAGATGTTTGGTTAATGGTTAGCTGTAGGGTGGGCACGGCCCACCACGAGATATTTTTTAACGAGATCGAGTCGGTTTGTTCAACAACATAGGAATCAACAATAATTCCACCCCCACCAGCAACAGTATGGAAAGCAAAAACACCAAGGTACCAATGGCATTGAGAGACGGCGACAGGTTAGACCCCAAAAAGTTATAGATAGACACGGGCAATGTGGGCTCAAAGCCCGATACAAACCAGGCGATTACAAACTCATCAAAGGAAAAGGTAAATGCCAGCAGAAAAGCACCAGCAATCCCTGGCACCGTCCAGGGTAAGACAACTCGCCAGAGGGCCTGCCATTCGGTTGCGCCTAAGTTCCAGGCCGCTTGCTCAATGGCTTTGGGCATTTGCATTAGACGCAGGGTGATGAGTGCGATCGCAGTGGGTAACAAAATCACCACATGGGTAATCAAAATGCTGTAGAGCTGTCCCTGGAGATTAACCCGAGACAACAATCCCAGAAACGCCACTCCCAAAATCAACGGCGGCACTAAAATGGGCACAATCAATAAAATCGTCAGAGGCTGCTTGCCGCGAAACTCAAACCGATTCAGGGCATAGGCTCCAAAGAATCCTAGAACAGTAGCAATAGCAGCCGCCAGTGGGGACACGAACAGACTTGCCTTTAGCGCCTCAATCAGGGTGCCATCGGTAAACATTTCTTGATACCAGCTCCAGGTCCATCCTGTCCAGGGCAGCGTTGGAAAGCGAGAATTTTCAAACGAAAAGATGACTAAGGTAAGAATGGGCAGCATCAGCAAGCCATAGCCCAGGATGAGATAAAGCCAGCCTGTTACGGTGAGTGCCCGAGCTGAGAAAGGTTTAGCCGCCATACTCTCACTCCTCCACTGCTGAAAACTGCAACCCCGCTGCCAGAATCACCACCATGATCCCAATCAGCAACGTAGCTAACGCCGAAGTGCGCGGTAAGTTGGTAGACGCTGCATATTCATTAAAAATCACCGTCGAAAACAGTGGAAATGAGCCCAAAATTGACTTACCCGTACCGCCGCCAAGGATAATGCCCGAGAGCACATCTCCCAAACTGATAATGGCACCAAAGACAGCGCTGTACACCAGTCCTGGTTTGCTCAAGGGCAACAGCACTCGCCAGAACGTTTGCCAGGTAGTAGCCCCCAGATTTTTAGAGGCGTTCAGTAGTGTGACATCAATATTGCACACCACCAGATACAAAATCAGAATCATGATGGGGGCCAGGTAATGGAGTAGCCCGATGCGGGTGCCCACCTGGGTAAAAATGATTTGCAAAGGGGCATCAATCAACCCAAGTTTCATTAGCAACGTGTTGAGCAAACCATTTGTATTAATCACCGTTTGCCAGGCATAGAGCCTCAGAATGTAGCTGGTCCAGAAGGGTGCAATGGCTAGCACCAGGGCAAAGCGTTGTAGTTTTGGCGGCACGACAAAAGCCAGTGCTAGGGCAAAGGGATAACATAGTAATAACCCTAACAAAGTGGTGGTTGCAGCCACCCAGAGAGATTGGGCGATGGCAAAGGCATACCGCGACCGGCTAAAAAGCTGACTAAAAATATCAATGTAGTTGGTCAGGGAGAACCCCGGAACCGCCTGATAGTTCTCTACAGTCCAAAAACCAATCCAGACGAGAAACAACAGGGGTAGCAGAAAAAACAAGCTGTCGTAAATCACGACAGGAGCAAGACAAAAATACTTTAGTAGGCTAGCCTCATCAGGGGGCCGGGTGGGACGGTTCAGGGAAAGGCGCATGGCTAACTCCGTTCTCCCAATAGTACGGTGTCCTGGGTGCGCCAGGAGAGATAGAGTTCAGCATCGATGGGGATATCCAAACTCTGGCTAAAGGCTTCCTGGCGAATAACCTGCACCTCATAGCCAGCAGTGGTTTCTAGCAAATAGATGACCTGAGAACCCAGAAATTCTCGTCCCCGCAGGGTGGCTTGAATGGTGTTTCCCAACGCACCTGGTTGGTCAGCCAGGGTAATGCGATCCGCCGGTACCACTACCGTAACGTTGTCTCCTGGAGTATGGGGTTGGTCCGAAAGGGTGTGTATTTTCCCCTGGGGACACTGGACCGTAATGATAGTACCGTTAACGTCGGTTACCTTGCCGTCAAACAAGTTGTTATTACCGACAAATTCCGCCACAAAGTGAGTGGCAGGCTGATTATAGATTTCTGCCGGGGTGCCCACCTGCTCAATACGTCCCTGGTTCATCACCACAATCCGATCTGCCATAGAAAAGGCTTCGTTTTGATTGTGGGTGACGTAAAAGAAGGAAATCTCCAGGGATTGCTGCAGCCGTTTTAGCTCCCCCTGCATTCTCACTCGCAGATGGGGGTCAAGGGCACTCATGGGCTCGTCTAGTAGCAGGATGGGAGGTTCGGTAATTAGGGCTCTTGCGATCGCAACCCGCTGCTTTTGTCCACCGCTTAGCTCACTAATGCGTCGGTCAAGCAATTCTTCCAGGTGCATCAAGGCCGCCATCCTCTGCACCTTTTGCCGCACCTCCCCCTTACGATGGCTGCCGAGGGTGAGACCAAAGGCGATATTTTTTCGCACGTTCAGGTGAGGAAACAGGGCAAAATTTTGCCACACCATGGGCGTATTGCGACGATTCACAGGAAGCTGGGTAATCTCCTGACCCTGTAAAACAACAGACCCAGCCGCAATACCCTCCAGTCCAGCAATAATTCGCAGCAATGTGGTTTTGCCACAGCCGCTGGGTCCCATAATGGCGACAAATTCTCCTTGCCTGACGGTCAGGTTAATGGTGTGCAGATGCTCCTGGTGCACGTAGCAGTTAGAAATCTTTCGTTGTTCTAGATCTTGGTAATTCACAGGTGACGGATCTGTCTCTTGATGAGACATGTTCTTGGATGGGACCGGTTGATTCATAAACCTGGAAGGAGACTAAGAGAATTAATTTGTAGGGGCATACTCGTAGGAGTATTACATGCAATGCTCCTACAGGCGTTGGATTTTGAATTAGTAGGTAATCAATCTCCTAGCTAGTCTTAAACTCGTTGTAGAAATCCTGCCAGGCCTGCTCAGGCTGTTGCACCGGCAATTGACGAGCACGGGTGCGCTCTAGCTGCATATCCACAATGGTCTTACCTGCATTGTCAGGGTCAGGGATATAGCCTAACAGGTTCTTCTCACCATCACTCAGGTGGTCAACAGCCTTGAGGTTAGGAGCCAGTCCCTTGTAGGCTTTGGCATTAGCCAGACGAGCCTGAACCTCAGGGGTGCTCATGTACTTAACCCATTCTAGGGCCAGGTCTGGATTCTTACTGTCGGCGGCCACTGTTGCCCCTTCGCTCCAACGAATCGCACCTTCTTTGGGTACGACAGCAGCAAATTGAGATTGCCCATCTGCGATCGCATTCTGAATCAGCCAGTCACCCACCGGACCTGCGATAACACTCTCATTAATAAAGGCATTGGTAATGTCCTGAATATTAGGAGTAATCAGCGCCACATTAGGCTTAAGCTTAACCATCCAATCCTTCACCTGCACCAGCTGAGCATCGGTCAGGTCATACGGATTAGGATTGTCGGGAAAGAGGGCTAAACTGGCATTCCCCATATTCGGCAGATACCAGTCAAAGAAGGCCAATTTGCCCTGCAGATCTTCCCGCGCCAGAATCTCCCAGCTAGTGACTTCTTCGGGCTTAATAAACTTAGTGTTGAAGGCAATACCATAGTTACCAAAACGGGTACCTACTGCCATCAGCTGATCTCCCTGGTAAAAACCGGGAAACTCCTTATAAACACTGTTGTAGTCAGCCAGGGTATCAAAGTCGGCAGCATTCAATTTGGAAATTGCCCCTATTTCCACCAGTTTGACCACATATTCCCCATCGGAGATAATGCCGTCAAAGGTACCCGGTGGGGACTGGTTAAAGAACTGGAGCATTTGCTCGCCACCCACATAGGTCTTAAACTCCACCTTCACGCCCATTTTTTCTTCAAAGGGGCCAATAATCTCCGGTTCGTCGTAGCCTACCCAAGACAGAATCCTCAAGGTTTTTCCACCATCTCCGGTACTCTCCTCAGCCCCCCCTGCGGCCACTTCTGTCCCCGTGGTTTCTGCAGTCTCTGGCCCTGAGGCACAACTGGCCAGCTTAGTGGCAGCTAAAGCACCAGCCCCCAGGGACGCATAGCGAATAAATCGTCGTCGAGTAAGGGCACGAAACGACATTTCACGACCAGTAATCAAAGGGTTATAACGCGGCTTCATGGGAGTCTCTTAACACGATTGGGCAGAATCATCAGATGATAAGGAAATGCACAGCTCCAAAAAGTTACGTTTAATACAAACACCAACGGTCCTGGCTAATCTACAGAAAAATACAATAAG
>CALBPH010000053.1 GCA_937899365.1 uncultured Leptolyngbya sp. | reverse complement strand
CACATAAATTACTCATTCAGGGTAGTGGGCATGTCTTAATGCTCACCGTGTTGTAATCCTGTAGCGTACTACTCGACCGCCCAGTTCAGGCTGATGCGCTTGCACCTGGCACCGTGATTGAGAATAAAGCTACAGGCAGCTTTGTTAATCCATTCAACAACTCACAGGAAACACGGGTCAGTTCGTCTGTAACGACTACTACTGATTTAAACGGCTGTGCTATTGGTCAGGGAACGTCCGATAGCAGCATTATCCCTTACATTAGCGATGAGGTCAGACGCAACGTCATTGCCACTCGCGATTTAGTCGACACCTTAGATGACAGTTGGCGCACTGCTGTTGGTCAGCCAGTTGATCCTGAGTTAGAAAGTTGGTTTGGAACAGCTGGAACTCCCCAAGGTAGTGTTACCAACTTTAGCTATCACGACCCTGTTGCCAACAACACAGTGAATGTTGCCGTTGAGTTAGTGCAACTGCCAATCAGCGGAACTGAATGTGCTGGAGAGACCACCGTTTCTGGCTCAAGTCCCACCCTCAGCAGCAGTAGTTCTTTACAAAGTTCGTCACCACGTCCGGCTAGTCTTTATAACAGTAGTGACCAGCCCCGATTTTGGAACGAGACCCATGGTGGCGCTTTGAGTGATCTTAATCGAAATGCCGTTCTCCTGACGTTTGATCAACCCATTAGTGCGTTTGGCTTCTGGGTAGGTGATTTAGAAACTCGCACAGATGGCAACGGAACACCCGCAATTTTGAGACTGCTAGAAGCCGCGGATAATCGTATTGGCAGCGATATTGAAATTGTGCCAACTTCTCTCTATGACGGTAACGCTCCTGACCCAGAACTTATTAATCAAAGCCTGTGTGGCGGCACCGGTAATGATGAGCCAGGCTGTGGAAACAGATCAACCCGCTGGATTAGCTTTGTAGACAGCAGTGCCCGTGTCCAAAAAGTCATGCTGATTGTCGGGGATGATGACAGTGCAGCAGGTAACAACAATGCCGATAGCGAACACCTCAGCTTTATCGGAGCTAATACAGTTGTCAGTCCCCCTGAGATCTTACTTGTTAAACGGATTACGGCGATTAATGGTAACCGCATGGCTAACCCCAACGACAACACACCCCTTAATCTAGAGACTAAAGACGATGTCGCTAATTCTGACGATGACCATAACTTCTGGCCTGCAAACTATCTGCTAGGCGAAATCCATGCTGGTTTAGTGCAGCCTGGTGATGAAATTGAGTACACCCTATATTTCATCAATGCAGGTGAGGGGACAGCAGCTGACGTCCGTATTTGCGACCTGATTCAGCCCAATCAGAGCTTTGTGACTGGGCTTTATGGGGGAAATGATATTGAGCTTGATATTGGTGGGAATACCTACAACTTGACAGCCGTCAGCGATGGGGCTGACCGGACCGAAGTTGCAACTGTGAGCAGTATCCCGACAGGACCTAACTGCAATCTACTAGCTACAGCAAATAACAACGATGCGGTCTTAGTATTGGATGTAACGGGTACGACGGGCAGTCCCGCTGGATTTACCCTATTTCCAGGCAGCACCGGGCAGGGCAGTCCCAATACTGCCTATGGATTCTTCCGATTTACAACAACGGTAGAGGAATAGGCTGATATCATTTTTCTCTCTTGGTAAGACTCAAGGCGAATAATGTAAAGAGGGATGCGATTGATAGAGATCGCATCCCTCTTTACTTATCTATCCGTAATCAAATACCCGTAAGAATACAGAAGAAGTTAATTCTCAGCCCTAAAGAAACTGTATTTTGGGGCATCAATCTAAGTGTTTTCTCGATCTTCTACATTGACCAAATCCCCTTTATATAGGACTTTCTGATATCAGCTAAAGCTTTCCTGCCAATGGGGACTTGTTGTGAATAAGTAAGGGTGTTCAAAAAAACATACGGATTTAAAGAAGCATATCCCCACCTCCTCAACTCTGCAGAGTTCTCCAGGGCTAAACTCCCTCCTGAACATGATCAGAGTTTATGCCATTGCACAACAACCAATTGATGTAATCAGAAAATGCTAGCTCTTGATCAGACATTCTCAAGCATGGGAAATCCCTTTGGACTAGGTCGTCGCAGCATTCTGTCACTGGGACTAGCCAGCACGCTACTCTTGTTGCCGTTGCCGACAACTCAGAACGCACAGGCCGCCGTCCAAAACTTTAACTTCTCAGTCCTCCAAGATGGCGCAGGCAGCTTTGTTGGCCCAGACCCTAATTTATCTGGTGGTTCGAGCAACAACCTTAACGCCGGTAACGATGCGAATGCCAATAATGGTCTGGTACGAACGTTCGATACCATTATGTATGGTGTTGACATTAGTACCGATTCTAATCCTAATAGCATTACTGTCCTAACTTTGACTATCACTGACGACTATCAAGTCTGGGATCTTGAGCAAGGCTCTTGTGTTGGTAACTACACTATTAGTGCCGATCGTAAAACGCTTACATGTACAGATTTATTGCAACCATCCCTGACGCTTGCGCGTAATTTTACTGCATTTGTGTCAGGCACGGCTCCCCACAGAGCTGACCTGAATGTTGATGCCACCCTGGAGGTAGATGGGACAACGCTGACTAGTAACCCGACGTCTGTGATTGTATCGGCATCTCCAAAACTAGACTTAGTGAAAGATCGCCCTGGTAATCCACGTCGTGAGGGTGATTTTGTTGCCGGTCGCGATGGTTCTACAGAAGGCGTTGTCTATGTTTGGCCGTTGTCTGTTGTTGCGCCCCTGGGTAGCGAGCCATTGGCAGACGCTGACCCCACTACACCCGGTCATCAAGTTGTTATTACCGATGTTGTCAGTGGAATGTCTGACAATGCGGAACTATACAACTGGGGTGGTCGCCAAGGCTGTGCGCCCAATACGAACAATTCTAATAGTTTGGGAGAACGGATTCGAGAACTTCCCTACGGCTCGACCAGTATTGCGAATGGAAACCAGCAAGATCGGGCTGTGGGTGATTCGGGTATCTGGGAGTGTAGCCAGAGCGGCCCTGGCCAGACAATTACAATTACAATTACTGATGCTGATTTATCAGGGGCCCATCGACCCACTTTGGATTCTAATGGCAATTCGTTAGATGCCGATAAAACATATCTGATCTCTGGAGGCGTTGAGATCTGGATTCCAACCAGTGATTTTTTAAATAATAACGAGAGTCTCAATGTTGTTAATTACTATGATTTCTAAGATGCTGTCAGTATTACGGGACAGCCTAATGTTGAGCCAGATCAGGGCAGTGTCAACAGTGTCCCCATCAGCGATGCCGATACCGTCAATAACGATCGGGCATTTAGGCTGACTCTGCCCCAATCAAGCGCGAGGGGCGGTCAACAAAAGTATTACCGGGCTGTTTACGATGGGGGTAACTTGGGTAACAACCGGTTACTATATCCCATGACGGATATTCGCTCTGGTGATGGTGTTGTCACACCCAATCAAATTTTAGGTAGCTATTTCACCATGAATAATAAAGGTGACACCGATCTCACCAATGGTATCCATTGTGATAAGTTTGACAATCGCACTC
>CALBPH010000052.1 GCA_937899365.1 uncultured Leptolyngbya sp. | reverse complement strand
GCATTTGTTGAATTCTTGAATACCGCAGAAATTCCCATCAATTCAGCTGATTCTGAGGAACAAACCTCATAGGCAAACAGGGTTTTATTGGGATGCACTGATTGCGAATCAGGTTAGCTGTCCTTATTCGAAGCTTTCAGAGATTTGCATTGTCTTCACTAACCTGGCAGATGCAACATATGGGCCGACATAAAAAAAGCCCCGCTGTTAGCGGGGCCAAAGGAGAGAAAGCTGTCAAAACAGACTAGAATAGCTAGCAGCTACGGCTAGGTTAGAAGCTGTAACCAATGCCGGCAATGAAGTCAACATCATCGCTGCCATCTTGGAACGGAGACCAAACAACAGAACCATTTGCTAGCCACCGCTCGTTAAAGCGATAGTCGGTACCGCCAGTGACCGCAAACTCAATGTCGCTGTCATCGCCCAGTTCACCATTGATACCCGCACCTAGGAAAGGGTTAACTCGACCAGCGGCATCAAGAGAGTTGAAGTCGTAGGTAATGGGCAGAACGTAGGTCACATCTTCACCATCATCAAAGTCAAAGTCAGTACTAACAGCGGGACGTACAGACAGGTGCTCAGACAGGGAGATTTTGCCGTTAACAACAAATCCCTCATCACCGCCACCAATACCAACATAGTTATAATCAGGAGCTTCTTGAGCAAATGCGGTGAGGGGTGCTGCTGCTAGTACGGCGGCAGTGAGACCAAGGGAGCAAAGAATACGGTTAAACATCATGGTGAGATTCCTCGAAACGTTTTTAGTAGGCCGAGGAGCCAGCTGTTGGCCGTTAGCGCAACAAGTAACTGAACCTCGTTTCCATGGTTTTGTTGTATCCCTGATGTCCCTACGATGCGTAAAATGCTAGGACACTTCTTGCGATTGGTCTATGTTTTTTAGGCGTTAACTACTGAAAAATCGTTGAATTTGACTGTGCCAGTTGGGGCGACGGTCGTTGCTATGACGCAGCCAGTATGGGCCTATGGACGTTGCATCGATGCTGCCACGGACGCTGGGGGCTGTGGCTGTGGATTTGTCTCCGTCTAGTCGGCGTATCAGCGACGGTTTACCATGGAGACTGTCAGTTTTGGAGTGTGTTATCCGCAGTGATTTTTATTCAACGCAGCCTTATCGTCTTTTCCCTGTGTCTCGCCTGTATCTTCAGTCTGCTAGTGGGGCCTGTTAATGCCGCAGATCTATCCCCTGCTCCTGAGTCAGCTGAAGCTTACATTATTTCTCCTGGCAATGGAGACACGGTCCAAGCTCCGTTCACTGTGCAGTTTGGTCTATCTGGAATGGGGATTGCCCCAGCCGGTATCGATCGGCCTAATACGGGGCACCATCATCTACTTGTTGATGTCGATGAGCTACCGCCGCTCACCGAGCCTCTGCAAGGCTCTGAACAAGTTCTCCACTATGGTGCAGGGCAAACCGAAACCCAGCTAACTCTTGAACCCGGAGAGCATACGCTACAGCTAGTGTTGGGCAACTATGGTCATGTCCCCCACGACAGTCCGGTCATCTCGGAAAAAATTACCGTCAGCGTTCAATAGTCCGTTCAGCCGTCCGTTCATCAGTTATTGAAACCTCTACCTACTGACCAGCTGCTCGCCCTCGATCGTCAGCATGTGTGGCATCCCTACGCGGCCATGCCTAACCCGCTGCCAATTTTTCCCGTCAAATCGGCCCAAGGCGTTTACCTCGAGTTAGAAGATGGCCGTACCCTGGTCGATGGCATGTCCTCCTGGTGGACATGCATCCACGGATACAATCATCCCCGTCTTAACCGGGCAGCCCATGACCAGATTGACCGCATGTCCCATGTGATGTTTGGCGGTCTGACCCATCAGCCTGCGGTACAGCTAGCCCAGCGGCTGGTGGAACTTACTCCTGACCCCCTGCAGCAGGTGTTCTTTTGTGACTCTGGCTCGGTAGCGGTGGAAGTGGCGATGAAAATGGCCATTCAATATTGGTATAACCTGGGCCAGCCCCAAAAACATCGCTTTCTTACTGTGCGGGGTGGCTACCATGGCGACACCTTTGATGCCATGTCCGTGTGTGATCCGGTCAATGGGATGCACCATCTGTTTAATCAGGTTTTGCGGCTACAATATTTTGCTGACACACCCCAGATTCCGTTTTGGGGTGTGTGGGACGATACCGATATTGCAAGTTTTGAACAGCTCCTTGTTGAAAACCACGGACAGATAGCCGCTGCCATCTTTGAACCAGTGGTTCAGGGTGCGGGGGGAATGCGGTTTTATAGCCCCGACTATGTGCGTCGCGCTAGGGAGCTTTGCGGTCAGTATGGGGTGCTATTGATTTTGGATGAAATTGCTACGGGCTTTGGCCGCACAGGCCAGCTATTTGCCTGCGAGCATGCCGATATTACACCCGATATTTTATGTGTTGGTATAGCTCTGTCGGGTGGATTTATGTCCCTTGCTGCCACACTGACGACACCCCTGATTAGTCAGGTTT
>CALBPH010000051.1 GCA_937899365.1 uncultured Leptolyngbya sp. | reverse complement strand
GGATGATAAGACCCGGTCAAAGACATCGATCAATGATTTGTTGCGCGACTAAGTTAGAAATAAAATAATCTGTCTAGGAAAATTCTTATCTAGACAAGCCAAATCCCCTCCCAGGAGGGGATAAGTTATCACCTGATGCATTCACCTTAAAATCTCAATGACTCTGTTGCCCTTCGACCAAAAAGAAGGATATCTGTGGCTAGATGGCAAAACTGTCGTCTGGAAAGACGCCACTATCCACCCCCTGACCCACGGTCTCCACTATGCCAGCAGCGTCTTCGAAGGCGTCCGCATCTATAACGGCAAAGCATTTCTACTTGCCGAACACATCGAGCGGCTGCATCAGTCCGCCAAAATTCTCGGCTTCGAAATCACCTACTCCACAGATGAAATCATTGCCGCCACCCACGACTTACTAGCCAAGGAAAACATCGACGTGGGCTACATTCGTCACTTTGCCTGGCGCGGCAGCGAACGCCTGCGGATCTACGCCCCGGACACATCCACCCGGTTAGGCATTGCCGCCTGGGCATTTCCCACCAGTCTATTTAGCATTGAAACCAAGAAACCCTTAACGCTAACCAGCAAGATCACCTGGCGTAAGCCTGATCCAACAACGGCACCCACCATCAGTAAAGCCGCCTGTCTCTATCCCATTTGCACCATGAGTAAGCATGAAGCCGTACAGCAAGGCTTTGATGATGCCCTCATGTTGGACTACCGAGGTCTGGTGGCAGAATCCACAGCGTCTAATGTATTTCTGATCATGGATGGGGTAGTGCATACCACAATACCAGATTGTTTTTTAAACGGCATTACTCGGCAAACCAACATCAAAATGGCAAAGCAGCTAAATATTAAGGTAGTAGAGCGTCATATCCAGCCAGAGGAACTGTCCCAGACTCAAGAGATATTTTTGACCGGAACAACCTGTG
Organism: uncultured Leptolyngbya sp.; assembly: GCA_937899365.1. Lineage (GTDB taxonomy): Bacteria > Cyanobacteriota > Cyanobacteriia > Phormidesmidales > Phormidesmidaceae > Leptothoe. Next base: position 1,547 of record CALBPH010000051.1, on the reverse strand, counting down.
AGATTGAATCAATTAGCCAGATTGATCAGCAGTCATTTGAACCGTTTGGACCGGTTACAATGCGTTTAATCGAGGCTTATAGGGACTTTGTGACAGAGCAAACGACGACGGCTAGTTAGTAGGTTTTGTACAATACCTCCCTCACCTTTTACACAACTAATCTCTCTAAAACTTCCCATGACTGCCAGTACTGCTCTCGAAATTCCCATCATCGATCCTGTCAAAGTCACCCAAGAACTCATTCGCTGTCCCAGCGTCACCCCCGACCGCGAAGGCGGCCTGGATGTTGTGCAGCGCCATCTCGAACAGCTGGGCTTTACTTGCCATCGCATGACCTTTCATAACGAGCCCGGCAGCTACGAAGTTGATAACCTCTATGCTCGTTTTGGTACTGAGGGGCCAAATTTAGCCTTTGCCGGTCATACCGATGTGGTACCCGAGGGCAATCGGGAGCGCTGGGGAGATATTGATCCCTATGCCGGGGAGATTCGAGACGGCGTCTTGTGGGGGCGGGGCACCGTTGATATGAAAGCCGGTATTGGCTGCTTTATTGCAGCGGTGTCATCCTGGCTGGCTAAGAACAAAGACAGTTTCAAAGGCTCTTTCAGTTTCATCATTACGGGTGATGAAGAGCATGAAGCGATCAACGGCACTAAACCGGTGATGAAGTGGCTAGAGGCGCAGGGAGAGAAAATTGATGCCTGTGTGGTGGGTGAACCGACCAACCCCCTAGAAATGGGAGACTGTGTTCACATTGGCCGTCGAGGCAGTATCAATACGTTTATTACTGTGAAGGGTAAACAGGGACATGTGGCCTATCAGCGCAATGTGTTGAACCCGGTACCTGCAGCGGTGGCCATGGTGACCGCATTGCAGAATCTGACATTGGATCAAGGCAATGAGTGGTTCGAACCATCAAATCTGGAAATGACCCAGTTTGAAACAGCAAAATGTGCGGAGAATGTAATTCCAGCTGAGGTCAAGCTGCGGTTTAATATTCGCTTTATTGATGAACATTCTTGGGTCGGGTTACAGCAGCTGATTCGTGAGACCGTTGATCCGATTGCCCAAGAGTATGGCACTGAGTACGACATTCGCTTTCGAGTAAGCGGTGAAGCTTTTCGTACTAATCCGAGCGATCCGTTTGTTGCCCTAGTGCAGGATGCTGTGGAAGAGATTGCTAATCGCCGCCCCAGACTTAGCACAGAAGGTGGTATCACCGATGCTCGGTTTCTTGTTCCTCACTGTGTGACGGTGGAATATGGACCGTTGGATAACACCATGCATCAGATTGGTGAACATATTCCCATTGCCCATATTCATGAGCTGCATCAGGTATATGAACGCATCATCGACAAGTTTTTTGAGTCGCAGGGTTAGGCAATGTCCACCTACCCTTATTTACTACTCCTAAGTGCAACAGCTGATAAGCCACACACAAAATATTTATGCAGGCTGTAAACCCCTACCCTGAAGACTACAGTCAGGTTTTTCAAACTAATCGCTCTCCCCTAGCCGCTCTGTTTTCTTTGGTCATCAAAGAAGGA
>CALBPH010000050.1 GCA_937899365.1 uncultured Leptolyngbya sp. | reverse complement strand
CCCTCATCTAATGAAGGTAAGATTCCTGGCTACTTTGTCATGAGTAGTGCGCCCCCGAATATTGAAAATGCTAAGGAACTTCAGGAGTCGGAACGGCAGAATTCAGCCCAGGGGGTTCAAGAAATTGCCCGTCATCTCTACGATATTTGTACTCAGAATGGCGATCATAGCGATCCGGAGCTAATGATCGCTGTGCATGGTTACAACAGCGGTCGTAGTTCTGTTCGAGACTGGTACAAAAATATTTTTCAGTACATTAACCGCCATGACGCTGCTATCCCTTGCCAAGGGAATCAGGTGTTTATTGGCTATCGCTGGCCCTCGGAAAACATTGAGCCCCAACGATTGGGAGAAGCGATTAAATCTTTACCTCCCTTACCACGGGATTTAATGTTGACGGGCTTTGTTGGCGCTTTGATTTTGCTCTTTTTAGAGCTAATGGCTTTTCATAAAGGGTTGGTAGGATTTGCGATCGCATTCCTACTAGTCTTATTTGTAGGTCTATTCACCATTATCGCCACGCTGATTATTCTGCGCATCGTGGTGTATTTTCGCGATCGCTATCGAGCCCAAAATTTTGGAGTTTTGGATCTTGTCGAAGTGCTCCGACAAATTGATCGGGCCATGGTGGATCTAAAAGCTGATGAGTTAAAACAGCAAAATTCGGACGACTCTGTTCTTTGCCCCGATGGAGAGAATCCCTGTGAGGAAGCAACAAAATTTTGGCAACAAGCTAAACATAAAATCAAACTCTCTTTTCTAGGCCATAGCATGGGAGGGTTTGTGGTGACCAACGTGGTGCGCATCCTCTCCGATGTCTTTGATTCGCGCTCTATTAGCAATCAACCGCCAGCGGATGTCGGGTCTGTTTTTCGTCTAGAGCGTCTCATCTTAACGTCTCCCGATATCCCAATCTTGACCATTGTGTCCAGCCGAGCCAATTTCCTATCATCCTCGTTACGACGGTTTGCTGAGTCTTATCTGTTTAGTAGCGAAGGAGATCTTGCCCTCCGCGTTGCATCTGCCACCGCCAACTATTTTACCTTTCCTAGCAGTAGTGAAGAAATGGGATATCGTCTCGGTAATGTTGCCCTCAAGTCAACCTATGAAGACCCCAGGGACTACGGCATTATCAATCTATCTGACTTAGACGGCCATTTTCTATATGATGGATCATCCCTAGCGGAGACCATTGCCCGCACACCTTCTAAGGTGATGGATTATTTATTTCTTACCTATAACGGCTTTAGATCGGTGGGGTACAACACGTTAGCTAAGCTGTTACAAGAACGCATTGCAGCAAGTCAACCTAACACAACAAATAGCGCTAAAGAACAAAAGCAACCCACCATGACGATTGCTGATTTCTTCACCTACTTTGACTGTACCGACTATAAGGACGTTACCTGGTCTCTTCAAGGCGCATCAGATTCTAAGCCAAAAGGATTGCTCACCCGTGCCAATCGGAAAAAAGCGTTGGGGTGGTGGGATTATTTTCTGCTAGCGGTAGATGGCGCACTGGGCAAACGAGATGTTCATGGTGGTTATTTTCAAGGAAAATTTACCCAAGAAATCATCTATCGCATTGCGATTTTAGGCTATACGGGCTATCTCAAAACGTTAGATGACGATCCGACCATGGCGTTTGATCCCCATGTGGCATTGAGTAAGCTGCATTTACAATGTCAAGAGTTAGGAATTCAGAGTTTTCTCTCACCGATTCGCTATCGTGTGAATATTCAAGGAGAGAGTCTGATCGCTGATAAGCAGGAACTGCTACAGGCTATTGATCAAGAGTCTGCTGAACTCTCGAAGACGGAAAAAATCATGGCGACTTTAGAGGAGCAGGGGTTTGACGTGATTCAAAAATAGGCCTGATCCTCAGGATATTGTATCTGGGTGTCGCTGCTCCCCGGTATGTATTTATCCGGTAAACATCGTTACATCGCATATCTCATACGAAATCTTGTCTGATAGCACCCAATTTTGTAGGGGCACTCCCTTGTGGGTGCCCCTACAAAATTGTCTAATGTTTAATCGGGGTTAATGAATTCGGATTTGGTATGACAGATCGGTTCATACCCTAAATCAGCAACGGCGTTATCTGCGTAAGGCTCTGAATACATTTTAGAAAATATATTCAGAGCTGATCGAATAACTTCAGGTAGTCAGGCAAGACATGTAAGGGAAGCACCACCGAACAAAAGGTATTTGCCTCGGTTCCCTACAGCCCCGCTAAAGACTATGGAAAACTTGATAACGTCTGACATTCTTACAGCTGACTTTACCGATCTTCCTACCTTATTTGCCCCCATTTGGTTCGGTACGGTAGATAGTACAGACTTATTGAATCCCACACGACAGAATACCTATCGTCAAGATTTTCTCCTGTTAGATATTCAACCGAATGAAGTCATTCAAGTGGGCCTTGACAGCGAGAGTCAGGGCGATCCCTATCTGCAAATAATCAATGCACAAACAGGTGCTGTGGTTGCATTTGATGATGATGACGGTCCTGGCTCTAATGCACGCCTGCAGTTTACGGCCCAACCCGGCATAGACTATATTCTGCGCGCCACCACCTTTGCCGCCAATGCAGAAGAGCAATTTACCATCAACGTTAGCCAGGGCTTACTTACGCCAGCTACCCATCTTGCCCCCAATACAACGGTTGACTCTTTTTTGAGTGTTACCGATGCCATCACCCCGTTTCGTCCCGACCATTTTTATGATGGTTATTTACTGACGAACCTGTCTCCTTATCAACAAGTGAGTCTTTCTGTAGCCTCCAATGACTTCGATGCTTATTTACAAATTATTGATGCTAATACGGGCCAGCTAATTGCCTTTGATGACGATAGCGGCAGTTCTACCAATGCGGCGTTAGAGTTTATTGCTCGGCCTAATACTGACTACTTGGTGCATGTGACATCCTTTGAAGATCGTGCACTGGGCAGATATTCCCTATCAACGTCGGTCCAAACGCTCTCTAATGATGACATCCTCATAGCCTTTGATCCTTTTCTGGGAAATAGTGCTCTGCCTTCTGCTTTGAGTAGCCCAATTAATGGTGTGGGGAACAACATTAATAACCCGCTGCTTGTGTCTGCGGGTAGTCATTTAGTTGATAGCGTGCCTTTGCAGTATGGGGACGGATTTTCCACTCCAGCCGGTCTAAATCGACCCAATGCGCGTGTGATTAGTAATGCCCTATCTCAGCAGGTGGGAAATACCCCCGAACCCCGTGGGCTGACAAATCTGATTTGGGTGTGGGGACAGTTTCTAGATCATGATATTAGTCTTTCTCCGGAAGTCTCCCGCGAGGTGGCAGCAGCCGAAAATCGTAATGTTGTGATTCCGGTACCAGCTGATGATCCGGCACTGACCCCTGGTAATGTAATTTCATTACGCGATTCTGAATTTGTTCCTGGCACTGGCACGAGTCCTAGTAATCCCAGACGGATTGCTAATGAAATTACAGCATTTGTCGATGGTTCCAACGTGTACGGTGCAGAGGTCGAGCGGACAACACAGCTGAGAACCTTTAGTAATGGTCAATTACGGGTGAGTGAGGGCAACTTGCTGCCGGTTCTCTCACCGGATTCGGACTTGCCAAATGATAATGCTGGAGCCCCTGGGCGGCCGCTCTTTGTGGCTGGTGATGCCCGGGCAAATGAAAATGCTGCGCTGACATCAATTCACACCCTGTTTGTTAGGGAACATAACCTTCTGGCAACGGAGTAGGCAACAGTTCACCTCGACTGGGCCGATGAAGAGATTTTTCAACGGGCTAGGCAATTAAATATTGCCCAGATGCAAAACATTACGTTCAATGAGTATCTGCCTAGTTTGTTAGGTCGAGAGCTGCCTACCTATCAAGGGTATAACCACCTGATTACCCCTGGTATTGAACGGGTATTTTCCTCCGCTGCGTTTCGTTTGTGGCACACTCAGCTAAGTTCGACTATTAGTCTTTTAGGGCTCGATGGCAGCGCTAGTACCGGTGGGAATTTGACCCTGAGTGACGTCTTTTTTCCAGATATTAGCTTATTGCAAACGAGGGGCATCGATGATCTGATTCGCGGTGTTGCGTCTTCCCTGAGTCAGGAAGTTGATAATCGGCTGATAGAAGATGTTCGCAGTCTTTTGTTTGGTGACGGCCCTAATGCACCGGCTCGTGATTTGGCTGCCCTCAATATTGAGCGTGGGCGATTGAATGGGATTGCTGATTACAATACGGTTAGGGCTACCTACGGGCTAAATCGGGTGGTCAGCTTTAGTGACATTACGTCTGATGTTGCTAAACAGCAAACGCTGCAAGAACTTTATGGATCGGTCAACAATATTGATGCGTTTGTTGGCTTCTTGGCTGAAGATCCTATCTTTGATGGCAGTCTCGGCGAGACCCTAACCACTATTTTACAGAATCAATTTATCCGCTTGCGCGATGGTGATCGCTTTTACTTTGAGAACTCTCTCTCGATACCTGAAGCAGACGCTATTCGAGGAACGACGCTTGCGGACATTATTCGTCGCAACACTGACACTACCATCATCCAAGATAATGCCTTTAGTCTTACGAACTATGGCACCGAAGCCGACGATATTCTGCAAGGCGGTTTAGGAGAAGACCGAATTTTTGCAGGGGATGGCAACGACGTGTTGATTGGCTTTGCTGCCAACGATCAGCTGTATGGGGAAAGTGGCGATGATATTATCAGTGCCGGTAGCGGTAATGACATTGTGCTCGGTGGCAGCGGTGATGACATTATCTTTGGTGCGGATGAAACTACCCGTGGCCGTGGCGAAATTGACATTTTAACCGGTGGTACTGATGCCGATATTTTTGTATTAGGGGATGAATTAGGAATTTACTACGACGATGGCTTTGGCCATCTGAGTGGCGATTTGGATTACGCCATGATCACGGATTTGAATGTGATGGAGGATCGTATTATTCTTCACGGTAGCATCAGTCAATATTCGCTGACCTCAGCTGCATCAGGCCTGGGGCTAAATTATCTGAATGCCAACGGTGCTTCTGAGCTGATTGCTACGTTTACCAACTCACCGGCTGATCTGTCCTTGGATAGCGGTGTGTTTGCATTTGTGTAATGTTTGATGGTCCTGAATGCTTCTGAATCGACTGAGTGGGTGGATTGCGAACGCTAAATTAAGCAAAAAGGGGGCGCTACTAAACTCAGTAGCGCCCCCCTTTGAACGTATGGAGTTGTTTAACCGTTGGTGTTAGCCACCGACGCGAATCAGTTCTACGTCAAAGATGAGTGTGGCGTTTGGAGGAATGACGCCGCCTGCACCCCGAGGACCATAGCCTAGGTCGGG
>CALBPH010000049.1 GCA_937899365.1 uncultured Leptolyngbya sp. | reverse complement strand
GGGATAGTAAGGCCTGGTTGAGGGCCGTAACCGTTGCATTAATTTCACTATCCAAGGATCGATCAACACCTATTTTGAGCACAGGATTAGGGGGCAGCCCGACTAATTTCTCGCGGAGAAGCATACCCGGTCTTAGGGGAGTGGTTGCAGTGGATTGCCCCCTAGCAAGGAGCCCAGCCCGCGACGTTTGGATGATTTCACCCACGGGCATGCTGTTTTCTAACACTGTAAATACAGCCCTATCGCCGGGAGTGTCTAAATATTGGGGGGATACGCCCCCTAGCCAAAACTCTATTTGGGCAGAGGCGTTGGTGACCTGGGTAATGACCGCTTCAGCCGGGGAGGAGATCGGCCCGGTAAAATAGAGCGGTCTGCGTTCATTGCCCGTGCCAGGGGCTGCTTCAAATTGGGGCACCTGACCATGGTCTTGCTGACGGGCCGCCGCCGCCGTACTGCGCACAAGATTGGCTTGCACAATAGACGCTGGGGTGCTGCTGGGCAGCTGCCATAGATACCGCGTTAGCAAATAGGTAAAAGAACCTGCATAAAACCCATTAAAGGCCATATCTAAAGCAAGCTCATTTCGGCTGGCAGATCCTAGCGCTATGCCTTTGGCAATGCCCTGGCCCCGACGCCGCTGAAACTCGTCAAAGGATAGCCCCAACTGTGTCATTAGGTCTTGCTGATAGGCATAGTCAGCATCACTGGCGAGAAGATCTTGGCCGTCTAAATCAGCTCGGATAGGAGCCGCGCGCACCAATGTGTTACCTCGAAAGCCTCCACCCGAGTAACAGCTGTCTAACACCATGGTGAGATTTTCGGTGCGGATGGCCTCCATGAGTAGGAACAGTGTGCGGCTAGTAATGTGATTGACCACATTGCTAGCCTGGGTGGCATCCATCGGTACCAGGGTGCCGATCAGAGGTTTTTGGGGAGTGAGGGGCTCTCGGTCGGCTACGCGGGAGCCGTGGCCAGAGTAGTGAAAGACAACGATATCACCCGGCTGGGCCTGGTCAATCAGATGGTCTTTAAAGACCTGCAAAATAGTCTCACGGGTGGGGGGTAAAACACCTCTAGAAGTGACCCGAACAATATCTTTGGTGTTAAATCCAAAGCGATTGACTAGCAGCTCATATTGGAGGTCTACATCGGTGAGACAACCGCGCAGGTTGCCGGAGGCAAAGGGATAGTCATTGATGCCCACCAGCATCGCTAGCTTGCGGGGAGTAGGTTGACCGAGGGCCTGGCGGTAGCGGTTTGCTTGGGCAAAAAAGTCAAGTTGGCTCAACCCCATAGCCGCCAAGGTGGACCCGGCAAATTGGAGAAAGTGACGACGTTTTAGGGATGGCGTGTTCATTGCGCTATAGCCAGTTGCCGATCAGGACAAAGGGAGCCCAAAAGTAGGGGTGTTGGTATTCGTCACTTTTTAATAGTTTTAACTGGGCTTGTTGGAGAATTTCAGCCTTTGACAAACGGGTGGAGGTGAGATCGCTGTATACGTTGCCCATGAGCTCCGATGTGCCCCGGTCGTCCACTAGCCAGAGACTGGCCAGGGTGCTTCTGGCCCCGGAGCGAATGGCCACACCAGCGAGTCCGAGGGCGGCACGGTCGTCCCCAGCGGCGGTTTCGCAGGCACTGAGGATCAGCAGCTCCACGGTTTCGTCTCGGCTAAGTTCACCGGACTGAAGCAGGGCACTAAGCTGATTGGCGTTGAGGGGGCCATCCCAGGCGAGAACAAAGGTGTCTTCTAGCTCGGAACTAAACTCTCCGTGGGTGGCTAGATGAACTACGGTGCCTTTGCCGGTGGTAAGTTTGTTGGCAAAATTAGTTTCGATAAAGGATTGGTTGAGGAGCACCTCACTGGGGACCTGTGCCTGAATGGCTTCAATTTCGGTGGCCACGTTGGGTAGGGCGGGAAACACTTCCACTGGGTCGGATAGCCCTGCCACCAGGGCACGAATATCCCGTTTGGCCAGGGGGGCTGGCTCGATCAGCTGCAGGCCAGGGGTAAGGGCGACGTGATATCGTTCGACCAGATATTGATTGCCGTCATGGAGCACCGACATGGGAATGTTGCGAAGGGCGCTGTCTAGGACAAACACCAGGACGTCCACATCGGCGGTGGCTAAGTCTGTTTCGATGGGGCGAATGAGCCAGTCGTAGAGCTGTTGGGCGGGGGTAAGGTAGTTGTTAACTGGGTTTTCGGCAATGACTTCGAACCGGGCGGTTTGGGAGCGCGATCGCAACTCCACCCCAGGATAGGAAATCGACCGCTGTAGCTGCGCCAGCGTATTGGTTACAGTGGCTTTGTCCACCACCGTTGACCGATGGGCCAAGGGCTGCCCCGGCAGGCGAAAGACCACCTCTAGCCGATCGTCTAACACAATCGGATAAATCACAGCGGCATTGCTACCCAGCTGTTCAATATCTACAGGTTGAGTGGTCACACAGTCGGCCCGGAAAAAGTTCACCAGCTCCGCCACCTGCAACGACTCAATTACATTGCGAGCCTGGAGCAGATTGTTTTCCTTTTCGTTGGCCGTGCCGGTCTCCTCCCGAAGCAACAGATCCACCAGCTGTCGATAAACCGGTTCCACCTCCTCTCGGAATGAAAATCGCACCTCTGGGCTGGTGGCGATTAAATCTACCCGCAGCGTTTGCAAACTTTCCAGGGCCTTGGTGTAAGCGTCAATTGCTCCAGCCGTATCTCCCTGGGCATCAAGGATTCGCCCCAGCTGCCACTGCCACTGGTAAGTAGCCGCCTCGGTACCACTAGACTGGGCCAGGGTGAGGGCCTGCTGGGTTACCTGGGCTGCATTTTTCCACTGTTGTCGAAATTCGAATAGGTGGCCCAAATACCCCAGGGCATAGGACTCCCCCTGCTGATCATTGAGGGAACGGGCCAGTTGTAATGTATCGGCCAGCAGCTGGGCTATCTGTCGGGGTATCTCCAGATTGTCCCCCGCTTCGATCAGACTGTTGGCCAGGTTTAAGCGGGTGGTCACTGCAGTGCGACCTGGGGGTAGGTGCGTCAGGTCTGAGTAAACCGTGGGTAAAAGCTCCTGAGCTGCCTGAAAGTCGCTTGCTTTGACCCAGGTGCCCATCAGGTTGACCTGGGCCTGGAGACGCAGATCAACTGTCGGGGCGGCGGCGGCCGCCTGCTGGTAGTAGCCAGCGGCAGGCTCCCCCAGCTGATATTGCTCAATGCCTAGACTTATCAGTGCCCCGGTCGCATCCGCTGCCGAGCTGATAGCGTCAGCCACGGCCAGGCTCTGATTTAAGCGGTCTTTGGCCCCCTGGGAGTCGCCATTGAGCAGAAGGGCATTACCTAACTGTCGCAGCCCTGTCGCTTTGAGGGCTGAGTTGGGAAGAGCATCCAGGTCGGTGGCAATGGCGTCTAACTGTTTGAGGGTTTGGCGATAGTGGCCCTGAACCCTGAGAATTTGGGCCTGGTTGAGTTGCGATCTCAACACTCCAGCCCCATCCCCGCCATAGGCCACCTCCGCTTGTTTTAGCACCGTCAGCGCCTCACTCAGCTTCCCTTGGGCCATATAAAGTTTGCCTTGGGTACTCAACACCTGGGCCAGAACTCGCTGCTGCTGAGACGATGTCTCCTCTGTTTCGAGCTGCTCTAACGCCTCAGCAATAACGGTTGTAGCTTCTGCATAATCGCCTAACTGTAAGTAGGCCAGCCCCAAATTGCTCAGCCCACTGACCCGCTCCAGCGGTAACCCCTGCTGCACCGCCCGTTGCCAAACCTCTGCTGCCGTCTGATACTGCCCCAGCCCATAGGCCGTCTGTCCCTGCTGCATAAGATCTGCCGTAGCCAGATTGGCCCGAGCAGGGATAGCCATGGCACATATAAGGGCGCTCAGGCAAAGGGTGAGACAAAACCGAACAGGTTTAGAAAACATGGAACAGAAGACGCAGAGAACAAAGAGAGCAGGGGGGCAGAGGACGATAAAAATCAGGGCTGTCCTGATAGCGCTCTGAAAAGTCTAGGATGTTGAATGCCCACAGTGGGCATTCAACAAGGGTTCAGTCGTTTCAGCACTTCCATAAAGCAGCAGCTGACCATCCTCAGTTATTGCCCAACCCTCGGGTTCAGCAATAATCTCAGGCACTGACGGGAGCGCAGATGCATCATTATCAGCAGGCTCTATCGCTTCATTCTGGGGTGTCACCAACGGTCCAAAATCCTCCAGCAGCCCACTTCCATCTAGCTGTTCGTCCGGAGCTAAGGGCAGCCCTCCTCGCCCGGTGACCGTAAATGCGCTGGCATTATTCTGTTGTCTGGCTAAGAGATCGCAGCGCTGATCCACCAGATCAGTGGGGTCAATGATGTCCGGAATAGTCACCTCTGGCACATCCTGCTGTTCGCCCGTTTCCACCGTGCCGTCATTGACCGTCAAGGTGGAGCTGGCATCCAGATCGCTCTCCAACGAACGCCCACTCCGCAGGGTAAATATCTCCCCTAGGGGTCTCGACCCGATAAATCGACCCAGGGAATTGTTGGCCAAAAGCTGAACGGCACCGCCCGTACCCTCAGCGTTGGCAACAATGTCGCTATTCTGAAAGAGATTGCCACTGACCGAGTTAGTGAGAATGGTAATATTCCCCCCTGTGGCCCCGATACCAAAGGCTTCGGTGGAAATTAGGTTGCAGGTGGGGCAGGTGCCCGACGGATCGATGGCGGTTTGGGTGCCCTGTAACTCAAGTGCCCCATCAATGGTCAGATTAATGTTGCCGCTGTTTTCAATAGAGGCGGTGGTTGCCTGAATTTTTCCTCCCTGGAACAGTCCCACGTTATCGGCAGTAATGTCGATGTTTCCAGGGTTTCCAGGAATATCGGCTGTTCCCAGCGGTGTGCCATTGACAGATACCAGCCCCCCGGTTTCTAACCTGAGCGTATCGACGTTGATCGACACACCGCCCGCATTGCTGCTGTTGCTAGTAGACGCATTGATGATGCCGTTGTTGGTAACCCTCAGGGTCTCGGCTGGGCTGGTGTCTGAACCGATGCGAATGGTGCCTGCATTCCCCACCGCCCCTGGCTCGGTGCTGACAAAGAGCCCGCTCAGGGTTCCTTCTGGACTAAACCCATCAATACTGACGTCAGCCACATCCACATTGATGCTGCCACCGTCACCCTGTCCCCCCGGAATTAATTCTCCATTAAACGCTTGAGCTCGAAACACCCCGGACTGAATCTGACCGCCGCCAGTAAGGGTTAGACTCCGACTGGCCAGGTTAATATCACCACCGTTGCCAATGCCCCCGGTTTCGACGCTGCCTCGAATACTGCTGTTACTTCCCACATTGATACCCTCGGTTGTGG
>CALBPH010000048.1 GCA_937899365.1 uncultured Leptolyngbya sp. | reverse complement strand
ACTGGTGTAGCGGATGATTGCGGGTAAGTAGGGATCCCATTGGGGATTTTGCACAACGCGTAGGGGACGTTCACGGGTTAAACGCTGGGCGATAGCGTAGTTAAGAAATAGGATCAGCCACCAAACGGTGAAGGATAGGGTTGCGATCGCACCTTGCCAACGCAGTCGAGTCCACAACACATCAGCAAACCCCACCGACTCAAACCACCATACCTCCGTCGTTAAATGCACTAACGAACCCGAGAAGGTAATCGCAAGAAATCCCCCAAGAATTAGCCATAACCACTTTGCATTCATGCCCTAGCCTGTCAGATAACGCTCAAGCGTCGAGGATTCACAACGATTTAACGAGCTGTTCCTCGAGCCTAAAAAGCTTAGCGCACGTCAACACCAGACACAGTCTTATTTTAAGTAGTCAAAAGAAACCCACGTTTTACAGGGCTTGCCCTACGATCAACCTTAACGTTTTGTAGCATTGCCCTCTATGAAGCCAACACCTGACCGCCGCTTCCAGGTTGATGCCACTTACGCCATAACGCTAAGCCTGAGCACTATCCTCAGAGCCCGTTATAATTTCTGTTGTGTCTTTGGTCAAAATAAGGCCAACATTCTCAAAACATTATTAACAACATCACCCTCTAACGATTACCCTGCATCCGTCCTAAGGTTAGAGCGTGATGGTATTAAACTCTCCTTACAGACAAGTCAGCTAGTATTTTCTTCGGTTAGAGAAGTCAGCAGTCGCTCTAGAATCGACTATACACATCAGCCCTATGTCTATTCGTCAAGCTGGACACCACAGACTATTTTTCCACTGTCTTTCTTCCCAGACAGATTCCCGTGTAATTTGCGTATTGGCTGGATTCGCACGGCTAAGCCATACAACTGGCTCATCCAATGCCAACACCATCTCACCTTCATCAGTCGTAATCGTCAGCAGCTGCTGATGTACAAGCATTCCATGAATTGGTAGCCAGCCAGACTGCCCCTGCAGCAGCAAATCACGGCTGTGATCGCGACGAACAAACAAGCGTCTTAATATACGCCAGTCCTGCCATAGACGCTTAGCATTATCGTAATTTAGGTAATAATCCGGTAAGACCTCAAGTGGGAAATAATTATGACTGGGGCTTTGGTTAACCATGGCAAGCTGCATCCATAGTGTCCGAAAAAGCTGAGATACAACGCTCAAAACGGCATAAAACGCCTGAAACGGCTCATTCCACGGCCATAAGCGCCCATCATCACCATATTGAGCCTTCCCCTCACAGCCATAGGGAAGGGGGCTGTTAATCGACAACATTCGATTGAACCAATCTATAAAGAAGTGCAATTTGGAACTCCTAATAGGCTATTGACCTTGACATAGTTCAGCATTCTGTCAAAGCATCTATGGACAGGAAAAAACACAGAAAAAATTGTTAATTCCGTATTTATACGGATTCCAATGGTCAGACGTCTATGTGTGGTATCCGTGCCTGATATCATCTCTGGCACCTACCCAGATTTGCCTGCTAATCCCTAAGAACATATGGCTACTATTATTCGCCTACCCCAAACCACCGACCTGGCACCACTCACTGAGCTTTACAATCACTACATTCTCAATACCACCATCACATTTGATATTGCACCATACACCATAAATCAGCGAAGGGAGCAATGGTGGTGTCATTACAAACATCAAGGTCGCCATCGTTTACTGGTTGCTGAACAAGATCAAGTGGTCGTGGGCTATGCCACCAGCAGCCAATTTAGGACTAAAGCTGCCTACGACACTTCCGTTGAAACCAGCATTTATCTGAGCCCACAAGCCCAAGGAAAAGGTCTAGGAACCCAACTTTACCAAGCTCTATTTCACTCCCTAGCCAATGAAGATGTCCACAGAGCCTATGCAGGGATTACATTACCAAATCCAGCCTCCATTGCACTTCACCACAAGTTTGGTTTCTACAGCGTTGGCTGCTACCAGGAAGTAGGCCGAAAGTTCGAGCAATACTGGGATGTGGAATGGTTTGAGAAAGACCTTTAGATAAAAACAGAATAAGCCGCTTAACTTATCTCCTCAGCTGGAAGCAGCACTGCCAGTAAAAACTCATCTCTGCCCAAGATGGTCTATACAATCACAAATGCAACAAAGAACATTCTCTAACAACTCTCATATCTAAAGATGCGTTTTTATCTATTGCATCTGTCAGGTTAGTTAAAACAACGGATATCTCTAAACGCTTAATATTTTCGCAGCTAACCTGACTCGCAAATGTCCTAATGCATCAAGACATTTGCTATACCATCATGGGAGAAAAGAGAGTCCCACAAAACTAGGGAGCGCTAACCAAGGTTAGCGCTCCCTAGAAGATATCTACAAAAGACAGTTAGCCTTTTATATACAGCAATGCTGCACATTAACAATACGGCAGTCCAGAAGTTCGAAAGTTTTGCCCTCTAGCTTACGCCCCCTGGATAAGCAGCATCTTCATAAAGAAAACAGCTGTAGCTATACAATAAATAAAGCAGAGAGCATTAAAAAACCACAGCACGCCAATCATGGAAGCATTAAGCCATGCATTGGTATTGATTTGAGAGGAAAAATTCATGGATGGGTGCTCTTATCGTTAGCTCCAATCTTAGTAGCATGAAAATCCTTGGCTGTAATAATCTCGAAAAGTTCAGGTTTGTTTAAATTTGTTCAAAGTTAGCCGTCACCATAGAACTATAACTTGCTGAGAATCACTAGCAACTTAACCTCTAATATGCTCCAAAAGCGGATGATGGGACTCGAACCCACGACATTCAGCCTGGGAAGCTGACGTTCTTCCAATACGCGGCAAGGGGTTCAGGCTTCATTTTTTGCTTTCATACCAGTTTCATACCAGGTTTTATTTAATAGTGCATTTGTATGCTAGATACTCAGCGTTTTAGGTTGAGTATCTAGCCTTGGTTGCTAGGGCAGAAATTTAAGTGCTGCATCGGTTGATGGTTAGTAACCTATTCCTGTTTAACCTCAGACCCCATTGGCACCCCTGACAAACGACTCCACTCATTCCACGAACCATCGTAGTTGCGCACATTTGGATAGCCCAGCAAGTATTTCAGCACAAACCAAATAAACGCCGAACGCCCCCCGATGGCACAGTAGGGAAAGACTTCTTTATCTGGTGTAATTCCCTGTTGGCTATACAGGGTTTGCAGAGCCTCAAACGATTTGAAAGTTCCATCATCATTGATAACGCTGATGTGTTCAATATGGGTGGCACCTGGAATATGGCCTGCCCGTTCCGTGCCTTCTGGTGGTTTCATCATAAAGTGCTCGCCACGATATTCCTCGCTTGTGCGCACATCTAGAAGAATCTGCTCTGCATTACTTATGGATGCCTGTATTTCTTTCTGCAAGACTCGCAAGTTAGAATCCATCGGTTTTGCCTGATACTGACTGGGCGCAAATGTAGAAAACTCCGCCACCACCGGACGTGATTCGGCCATCCACTTTTGATGCCCGCCATTTAATACCCGCACATGTTGATGGCCAAATAGTGTTAACAACCAAAAAACAACTCCACCGATGGCTGGGTCGCTACCATAGGCCACCACTGTTGTCTCGGAGGTGATACCAGAGCGTGAGAGTAGGGTTTCTATAACGCTTACGTCTAGATTCATACTCATATCTGGCAGACTCAAATCTGAAAAAATACTCCAAAATACAGCTCCTGGAATGTGAGCATTTTCAAGTAAATCCGGCCCCATAGCCAGTTCCACAATTCGCACATTGGGATCATCTAGATGGTGGCTAAGCCATTGAGTATCAACGAGAACATCGGGATATGCATAGTCAATCATGGTTGTCTCCTAAATAGAATTTAGCCGTTGCTGATTTTGGGCGATACAATGCGCCACACACGATGCACTAATGTGGAAGAAACCGACACTAGAAAGAAGCCAACTAAGGGATGAACAATTGCTAAGTTAAGTTGTAAAAACAACTGATGCCAATGGATGGTGTGAAACTGTTTACCCAACAAAATGGGTATACTCACCGTCAAAATTCGGATTCGTCGAGGAAAGGAAACCCCATAAACCCAAGCCACTAAAACAAGGGACAGGCCGCCATATCCCTTCACTAGCCAGCCATGGGCTTGCCACCAGCTAGGATTCTCAAAGTAAGCCAGACCGACGGTCAACAACTGTGCAGTTAGGCAGAGGTTAAACAGCACGGCCACACTATAAACGCCCATCACAGTGAATCGAGGTGGATCTGTTGTTTGAGCCACAACTATCGGCTCCGCATCAACTGATTC